>JANMGF010001507.1:0-1901 GCA_031374535.1 Polyangium sp. (in: bacteria) | reverse complement strand
AGCGGCAAGGGCGAGAAGCGCGGCGAGAAGGGCTGGGGCGCGACCTGCGACGCCGATCAGGAGTGCACGGCCGGGCTCATCTGCCAGAACGGCCAGTGCGAAGAAGGCAAGCGCGACGGCGGAGACGACGGCCCGCAGCCTGCTGGCAAGGGCAAGAAGAATATCATCGGCCTCGGCGGTCAGCTCGACCTGATGCTGATCAGCAGCGCCGAGAACGTCTGCTCCGGCGACAACGTCACGTACTACTGCTTCTACCCGGGCGGCAGTGATCGGTTCTTCGGTGATCCGATCGCGGCGCAAGGGACGAACGGGATCCAGGGCGGCTTCGCGCCCGCGGGAGGACGCGTGTTCCTCTCGTACGATCGCGAGCTCGTGAAGGTCGGTGCGGGCACGATCGGCGCGGGCGCGCGGTTCGGCATCGCGTTTGGCGGGCATCCCTCGTCCGACCAGGTGCCGCCGAACGCGATTCACCCCGAGGTGGTCAACTTCCCGCCGATCCACGGCGAGCTCCGGGGCTGGTACTCGTTCATGGGCAGCCAGTTCGAGCAGGGCCAGATCCGGCCGTTCGGCTTCCTCGGCGTGGGCCTCGCGAAGGTCTCGGCGGCCGTGCCCGTCACCGTCTGCGACAGGCGCCAGAAGAACGGCGAGGACCTGATCGATCCGGGCGACGACAGCTGCCCTGGCAGCACGCCTGCGATCAGCCGTGATCTCGACGCGTACCAGATCTCCGGTCTCAACTTCGTCTCGGTCGGCGCCGGCGCTACCTACGCGCTCACGCCGAACTTCGGCGTGACCGCCGAGATCAAGGCCATGTTCATGCTGCCGACGTTCGCCGTGGTCATCGCGCCGTCGCTCGGTCCCGTCTTCGCGTTCTGATGGTTCAGGTTCGGGCGGCTTCGTGCCGCCCAGCTCAGCCCGTCCCCTTCCCCTCCACGTCGATCCGCTCGCTCGATCGTCCGCGAAATTTTGTCCGTACACCAACGATCTCGCGGTGCTGTGCCTTTCGATGGCGAGCGCTAAAGATCCGGGGTGAGCTACGAGAATTTCCAGGTCGAGGTGATCGAGCTCGGCAGTCGCGGTGTTCCGCTCACCGTGGCGAACGTCGTCGCACACTTGCGGGCTCCACCCGAACGCGTGCAGCGCGGGCTCGACAAGATGGCGCGCGAGGGGCTGCTCGATCTCGAGGTCGACGAGAACGAGGGCGTGGTCGTCTACCGCGTTCGAGGGCTCTCCTCGTTTGAGCTCGCGCGGCGTGGGACGACATTGCCGATCCACGCCCCACGCGTCGCTCCGCCGATGTTCACGAGGCGGCGCCCGGAGCTGCTCGAACACAAGAGCGTGACCCTCGCGGTCGTGCTCGGCGCGCTCGTCCCCGGGATCGGGCTCGCGTACGCCGCGCCGCTGCGCGTGGTGCTCGCCGCCTCCGTGCTCGTCGTCCTCTTCGGGAGGGTGCTCGGGGCGAGCTTGATCTTCGCGCCCCTCTTCTGGGTGCTGGCGATCGCGACGTCCGCGCTCTTCGGCGGCCTCTACGCGCTCCGCTACAACCAGGAAGGACACCGCGCGCGGCTGCTCTCCTGAAAGTCGAAACGATTTCGCGATTTTCGTGGCGTCTGGCTCGTGCCCTTCACGAGCCCACGCACGCAAGCTCGCGTGTCACGTGAGCCCTCGCGCGTAGGTCGTCGTCACGATGAGCGACGCGCCGCTCAGCCGAGGATCTGAAACAACGACAGGAGCGTGCCCGCGTCGTGGTGCTCGAAGCGGATGCCGAGGCGTGTGCGACGTCCGCCCGGGGTGCCGCGGCGAATCCACGCGACGGTGCCGTTCAGGCGGAGCGGATCCCAGAGGGAGGGCGTCGTCACCTCGAGGGTGTGGTGATCGATGCGCGTGCACAGCGAGATCTT
>JANMGF010001511.1:0-2094 GCA_031374535.1 Polyangium sp. (in: bacteria) | reverse complement strand
GGCGGCTCCGATCTGCTGGCCTTTCAGCGTGCGGCGATGGACGCCCTCCCCCCTGCCCTGATGGGTGGCCGCCCGCTCTCCGAGGAGCTCGGGCTCGTGGACGACGACCACGATGGATTCGGCGCCGCCATCTGGAACCTCACCGAGGCATACGACCGGGCGCCCGACGCGGACCCGGCTCTCGTCGCCGCTGCGAGTCGTATTCGCGCGGCCTTCATTCCGCAGCTCGGCGACCTCCAGGGCAGTTATGCCGACGAGGCCGCCGCCGCGACGCAACGCAAGACCGATCTCGTGGCCTTGAAGGCCGACCTTTCCCTCTTCCCCGTCGCCGGAGGGAAGACGCTCTACGATTGGGCGACGTCGTACGTGAGCGCGGGCGAAAAGCTCTCCGTCTTGCTGAGCCAGCGCGCGGATTTGAATGCGACGACGCGGAAAAAAGCGCAGGTGTTGCGGTCGGAGACGATCGGCATCCTGAACGACCTGCGCCGCGCCGTAGCCCGCGAGCAGCAGCGGAATACGACGGTTCCGGAGGATATCGACGCACAGATTTTCGGGTATTTCGAGACGCTCGAAGAGAGCCGAGCCGCGGCGAACCGGGCGGTGAAAAACGCCAAGGACGAGGGGAAACCGAGCGGCGGGTGAGCGGGAGCGGCGAGCGAAATCTGGACGTGAGATTCGGTGCTCCATGCAAGCAAGGCCGAGACGCCGCTGGGCCATGCTGGGCGTGCTGGTGTTGGGATTTTTTGGGGCAGGATTGACGGGTGCGTGCGGGTCGCCTCTCGATCCGGGGCCTTCCGATTCGTGCGCGACTCTACCCGACACCCCGACCGACACGTCCACCGAATGTGCGGAGCCCATGCCCAAGGCGTGCATGCGTTACCGCATCCCGCTCCTGGGAAACCCGAAGGACGACGTCGCGCTGCGGAGCAAGTACCTCGCGGCCTTCGGCAGCGCTTGTTACATGTCCGAGGCCGGCACGTTCGACTGCTTTTACAAGACGTGGCAGGCCGCGTGTGCCGAAGCCGTGAAGATCGCCGGGGTCTTTGGAGCGGCGCCGTACAGTGACAAGTACACGTGCGAGAAAGTCGACGGCACGGAGGACTACTCGCTCCAGGTCGGTCCGGATCCCGCGATCAAGATCCCGATCAACTACCAGGACGCGCCGCTCCAGTCGTCGCTCATCGAGGTCAAGAGCGTCCCGACGGAGGTGAACGGTCCGTACCGGAACTTGGTCGAGGTCACGACCATCAAGCCGGAGAAAGACTTCGACTGCTCCAGCGGCCAGGTCGGCGCCGACGGCACGACCATGAGCCAGCGGAAGTGGATCCTGGAGGTCAACCGCAGGGCGCACGGCGGCGAGATTCACTCCGACCTCGCGGGCTTCACGTGGCCTTGCAAGGATGAGAACTGCAAGCCGACGATGTGCACCGAGAAGCTCGTCCTCAAAGATCCGGCTGATCAAAAGACGCCCGACAACGACCCCGATCGCGCGCAGGTGCACCACGTGGTGCCCATGAAGGATCTGCGCAGTTGCCCGTGGGGCACGAACGCGTACAAGAACGCGGCCGTCATCTCGCGGAAACTCAACCGACATCTCACGAACAACCCCCCGCCGATCAAAGAGGTGTTGCAGATCAACAACGTTACGCCGTACACGCCATGACGCGGCAGGCGAACGCAGGCGGCGAGCACGTTGACGCCGACACCGCGAGGTCTAGGCGAAACTCCATGATCGAACGGGCCACCCGTCACTTCGGACGCCTCGTCTTCGACCGAGACGCCATCGTGCGCGCTGCGCTGCGCGCGTTCGTCGAAAGGCGCCTCCACGGAATCGCGCGCTTTGGGTATCCAGCCTCCGAGGGCGCGATGTGGGAGGGCGACCTCCAGCGAGGCGCCATCTACAACGTCGACGACGAAGGAAACTACGAGGTCGTGGCGTGGGACGAGGCGGGCGTCGTCGGCCTCGCGTACGACGGCTGGCAAGGTCCGATCGAGCAGCTCGGCCTGTCGCTCGACGCCGTGACCGGCGGCCCGGACGACGTGCGTGGGGCCGTGCCAGGGCTCCCTGCCGAGCTCGAATCGGCGTTCGTGATC
>JANMGF010001509.1:0-6121 GCA_031374535.1 Polyangium sp. (in: bacteria) | reverse complement strand
GTGTGCATGTGCAGGGCCCCGAGGTGAATGTCGACCGGCACGTTCGACGGCAAAGCGCCGCCCGTGGCGATGTTCAGGAATGGCGTCGGATCGGCCGTGACCTCATGGACGACGTCGCTCGTGTGCGCCGGAATGTTCATGCTCTGCTGCTGGACCCAGGCGAGCTTCGTGAACGGCATGATCGCCGCCTTCTTTTCCACGCTCTTGTCCGTGCGCACGAGCAGCTTCGTCTGATCCGGGACCGCCGCCGCCGCCGACGTGTTGTAATGCATCTGCACGATGAGCTTCGATCCCGGAGGAATCTCGATCCCCGTGCCCGCCGGGTAATCGGCGCCTTCGCTGCCGGGCACCCACGAGCCGACCCAGCCCGCGGCGCTCGGCCCTCCACCGGGGCCCCCATAACAGGTCCAACCAAGGCCGGGCTCGGCGTCGTCGAGCGCCTGGAACTCCGCGAGCTTGTCGGGCTTGGCGACGAACGCGATGACGTGATGGACGATCGGCGTGTGCCCCGGCAGGACGCCCATGCCCGTGATGTACGCCGTCTCCTGCTCGGGCCAGTCGACGAAGAAGCAACGATAATCGTCGGGGGACGTCTTGGGGGTGTAGGCCTCGGGAATGGGCAACTCGAGGTCGACGCGGGAAAGGCCGATCGCCGTGTCCTCCACCATCACGGGCGCGTCTGCCGGATTGCCCTCCGGCGCCCCCTCCGCGCCCCATCGCACGATCGTATCGATCTGCTCGTCCGTGAGCGAACGATTCCCGAGGTAATCGTTACAATCGTTGTCCGCGGGCCAGGGCGGCATCGACTTCGCGACGACGGCGGCCTCGACGGCCCCTCGCGCGTCGCGCACCTCCTCGTACGTCGTGAGCGCGAAGGGCCCGATTCCCCCCTCGACGTGGCACGACCCGCATTTCGCATCCACGAGCGGCTTCACGTCACGAAAATACGTCGGCGACCCCGACGCGGGCGTCCCCGTCCCGCCGCTGCCTCCACCCCCCGTGCAGCCCGAAACGGCGCCGAGCAGGACGAACACGCAGGCGATCCGGATGTCATGATTGAAAGCAAGCATCTCTCTCCTCCTTCTTCATCCACGATGGGTCTTGCTATCGAGGAGCCCCTCGATGAGCTGCCGCACGACGCGATGCGCCTCGGCCACCGATAGCTCCTGATTGCGCCGGAGCTCCTCCCACATCGAAAAACTCGCCGCCGCGGTCAGGCCCGCGAGCAACGCCTCCCGCTCTTGTTGCGGGGCCGCCTCGATCTCGGGCGCGAAGACCACGAAAATCGCCGCGCGGTGGATACGGGCAGCCTCGCGGAGCTGGGTGGCGATGAACGGCAATTCTTGCGCGAACAGCACGGCCGAGCGGCGCACGGGTGAGATCTGCTCGTGAAACCGGCACATGCCTTCCGCGAGGACCCGCGCCCGCTCCTCCGTCGTCCCGCCGCTCGGCAGCACGGGCCATAACGAACGCACCGTCTCCATGCGGCGCTTCACCGCGCACCCGAGGAGATCCTCGTGGTCGGCGAAATGGTTGAAGAGCGCCCGCCGCGACACCCCCGCGCGCTCGGCGACGCGCTCGGCCGAAGGACGGAGCACGCCCTCCTCCAGAAGCGAAAGCAAAGCATCCACGATCGCCCCGCGCGTGCGCTCGGCCCGGGCATGCCGCCCATCGGGCTGCGTCGTCGTCGCTGCCGGCTCCTTCGCGCGGGTCACGAGGACGACTCTACCTATGTGCACAGGCAGTGCAACAAGTTTTTTGCACTGCCTGTGCACATACTCCCGTGGTAGAGGGCGCGCATGCCCGACGTCCACCTTGAACGAAGCGGCGCCGTCGCCACCCTCGTCCTCGACGACGCGCGCCGAAAAAACGCCATGAGCCCCGAGCTCGGGGACGCCCTCGCCGCGCGCGTGCACGAGCTTTCGCGTGATGCCTCCGTGCGTGCCGTCGTCCTCTGCGGCGCGGGGGACGCCTTCTCCGCGGGCGGCGACCTCGCCATGCTCGAGCGCCTGCGCGCCGCGAGCTTCGAGGAGGCGCGGGCCTTCATGCTCGGGTTTTACCACCGCTATCTCTCGATCACGGAGCTCGGCGTCCCCGTCGTCGCGGCCGTGCGGGGGCCTGCCATCGGCGCGGGGCTCTGCGTCGCGCTCGCCGCGGATCTCGTGATCGTCGACGAGGACAGCCGTCTCGCCCTCAACTTCGCCTCCCTCGGCCTGCATCCGGGCATGGGCGCGACCTACCTCGTCCCTCGCCGCGTGGGCCCCGAACGCGCAGCCGAGCTCCTCCTCACCGGCCGCCGCTTCACCGGGCGCGACGCCGCCGCCTGGGGCATGGCCCTCGAGGCGGTCGCCGGCGACCGCGTGCGCCCCCGCGCCGAGGAGCTCGCCGCCCAGATCGCAGACGCCGCCCCGCTCGTGGTGCGCGCGCTGAAAAAAGAGCTCGGCATCCACCGCCCCGCCCTCGCCGCCGCCCTCGACCACGAGGCCCACGAGCAAGCCGTGAGTTACGCGAGCGAGGACCTCGGCGAAGGGCTCCGGGCCGCGAGCGAAAAACGAAAACCCGCCTTCACAGGCCGCTGATTCCGCGATTTCAAGGTTTTCCCCGCCCGCACGGCACCGCACGGCACCGTGCGGACGGCCGCCCTCTTGCATGAGCGGATGGGCACTGCCACCGGACGGAACAGCCATCTCCGTTCAATTCTGACAAGGGGGAATCCATGATGAAACGTGCACTGGGCGCGGCTCTCGCCGTGCTCTCGGGAGCCGCCGTCGCGCTTTGCGCCGTCGATGCGGTAGCCATGAACCTGTCCATCGACGACGCGTCGATCGACGAAGTCGGCAACCTTTCGCTCGACGTCTCCGAGATCTTCCTGCCCTGGCGCACCGAGGTCCGGTACGTCGGTTATGCCCGCGCGCTGGCCACGTTCGTGTGCGTCCATCGCGCCGGCCAGCCCCTCGGCGGTCCCGAGAACCAGCGCACCGTGATCCTGCCCATCGACGACGAGCTGCTCGCTCGGGCCGATGCCCGCGGCAACGTGCGCGCGACGCTCACCTTGAGCCTCGAGGATCACACGCCCATGATCGATTGTCCGGGCCGCAGCTACGCGAGGCTCGCCCGCATCCAGTACACCGATATCCTCGTCCAGCGCCCCGGCGCGTTCACCACGGCGCGCGACGTGACGCGGGTCTTCGTCCGCATGGACAGGCTCCGCCTGGACATCGTCGACGTCGATTGAAGCTTTTCGTCATCGTGACGGCGCGCGCGGAGCCGCGGGCCCCGCTTTGCGCAGGCAAAAGACCAGCGCGGCCCGCAGATCCGGCCACGTCCGCGCGCCGCCGAGATCCGCCGCGAGCGAGACGAGCGTTTGCGCCACCTTCGGCTGGATCCCTGAAAGCGCGCCCTCCGCGCCGAGGAGCTTCACGGCCCGCAGGATCCGCACGAGGTGCTCGGCCACCGCCCCATCCACCTCCTCGACGGCCGTCAGATCGACGATCACGTACTGGCTCTGCGTCCGCACCACCGCGTCGAGCAATCCCTGCATGATCCGATCGGCGCGTTGATCGTCGAGCACGCCCACCACGGGTAACGTGAGAACGCCGTCCCAGACCTCCATGATCGGCAACGACAGATGCTGGATCTGCTCCTTTTGCTCGGCGATCACCCGGAGCTTCTCCTCGACCGAAAGCTCGGCCAGCACCCGCGCCGTCACGTCCACGTGGATGCCCTCGAGCGCGAGCAACGCGCCCGCAGCGTCGAGCACCGCGCGGCCCTGATCCTCGATCCACCGCTCCTCGCCCGATTTCGCCCGGAGGCGGAACAGCACCTTGTAAGGCACGCGCGCCGCGATCGCGGCCTGCACCTCGTCCCATACGCGGGCAGCGTCATCCGGGTGTATGATGTCCCCGAACGTGATCTCCGCATTGCCGAGCAGCGCTTCGACCGTGTACCCGCAAAGGGCCTCGCAGCCCGCGCTCACGAACTCCAGGGTCCACTGCGGATCGTTCCGGCACCGGTAAACCATACCCGGCAAGTTCCCGAGCAACGTAGCGAGGAACCGCTCCCGCTCCCGCGCCTCCGCCTCCGCGCGCCAGAGCGCCGTCACTTCATGCGCCACCACGCGGAAACAACGGCCCTCGGGGAACGAGACGCCCCGCCATTCGATCCAGCGCAGCTCCCCCTCGGGTCGCACGAGGGGCGACTCGAAGCCGAGCACATCCCGCTCTGCCCCACGCGCGAGCGCCGCCGCCACCTCCGCGCGGGAGGCGGGGGCAAAAAGCGCGAGGAGCCCGGCGGCCTTGAGCTCGTCCTCGCTGCGCCCCGCGACCTGGCAAAACGCAGGGTTCGCCGAGAGGATCGCCCCGTCGAAGCCGACCTCGATGCACGGCGCGGGCTGGAGCAGGAAGAAACGCTCGGCGTTGGAATCTCGATGTACCATCGTCGTTTGTACGGGAGTGAAAGGTCAGCCGCGGAGCGCGGCGATCGCCACGGAGGGCACGCGCCCCCAGCCCGGCTGGGCATAGTACCGGAGGAGCCGCTCGCCGAGGACGGCCATGTTCTTGTGATCGTAAAAGAAAGGCGGCCGCGGGAACGTCGTCAGAGGTCCCCGGAGGACGGCCTTCTCGATGCGCCCCAGCATGACCGTGTTGTGCACGAAGCCGATCCCGCTCTTCACGTCGGCGAGCGTGGCGCTCGGGTGCCCGCCCCAGGGAGCCGTGACGGTCCCGTAGACCAGCGCGGGCCAGTGATTCACGGCGATCGCTCCATAACGAAGCTCGTCGATGGCCCTCTCGAGCGCGGCGCCCACGACCCGATCCTCCTCCAGAATACCCGGACAAACGATCGACGCGGAGAGCGTTCCCCAGAGCGTGTCGTTGCAGAAACGCGTCGCCGCGTCGAGGAACTCGGCCGGATCGTCCGAGCCGACCGAGACCTCACTCACGATGGAGCAGAAGGGCTCGGTGGAGAAGAGAGGCTCGCGAAGGTTCGTCGGATCGAGCGCCTCGATCAGCGTCCACGGCAAGGTCTGGGGTCCGGCCTCGCCGATGAAACGCACGCGCTCGCGCCCCTTCGCCAGCGAGGCGTGCCGCGCCTCGGCGCCCGGGTAATACGCCCTCCGCGGACGAACCTCCCCGAGGGCCTTGTGTAGTTTGTCCAGAAACAATTCCCGCTGCGGCCAGCCGCGGGCGAGGACCAGCATCTTCGCCGCGTTGCAGTTGAACGAGGCGTTGTTCACGATCTGCGTCGCCACGCTGCGCGCCTGGAACCAGAGCTCGTCCTCGGCATACAGGTAGGGCACGACGAGGACGGGGCTCACGTTGCCGAGCTCCGAGGTGATGGGCTTCTTCAGCACGGGATCGTTCGCCGCGCGCCGTCTCTCCTGCTCCGGACCGGGCGGACCCCAGACGATCGCGTCATGCGTCCGATCCGAGCCCGTCACGTGTACGTGCCCGACGCTCGGGTGCGACGCGAGGTGAGCGCCGACCTCGGGCCCGCCGTGCACGATACGCACGAAGCCGCGCGTGACGAGCGGCGCGAGCATCTCCTCGAGGATCGGTCCCAGGTAGGCGTTGACCGGGCTCGTCTTGAGCACCACGACGCGCCCCTCGTTGAAGAGCGTGTGGAGCGTATCCATCGGCCCGATGCTCGCGACGTTGCCCGCCCCGAGCACCAGCGAGATCCCGCCCTCCGGCTCTTTCTGCTGGTAAAACGAAGCCTGTTCGGCGCGGACGTCGGCCGGACGGACGCCCGCCTGGAGGTGCACGTCGCAGGTGAAACCCGAGAGCATCGCGCCGTCCGAGCCCCGCATGGGGAACACGCGGACCTTCGTGCGTCCGTCCTCTCGTTCCTGCACGGCGCGGAAGGGCAACCGGGGCGCGCCGCGCCTTCCGATGTCGTCGAGGGCGTCGGCGAGCGCGGCGACGTTGCTGGCGATGGTGCATGGACCGCCGAGCCACTCCTCGCCTGCCATGGCCGACGCGGGGTCGATTCCTTTTTCGGCGCAACTCGCCTGGACCATTCGCAACGCGGCCCCCTCGACGCGCGGCAGGACCTCCTCGCGCAGGAGCCGGGCCTTGTCTCGCGCGGGCATCTGCGCAAAGGCGCGCGCGTGGTCGCCGAGCTC
>JANMGF010001305.1:0-4987 GCA_031374535.1 Polyangium sp. (in: bacteria) | reverse complement strand
GTCCCCGCCGCGCCCGGTTTGCACGACGTCGACGCCACGTTCGGCGAACGCCGCGGCGCCGAGCAGCATGTTGCCTCCGTCGGCGGCGCGGCCGAGCGTGACGACGGGCTCGTGCTCGACGAGCAGGATGGTGTCCTCGATCTGTCCGTCGGCGCGTAGCGAGACGAGGTGCTCTTGCAGCGCGTGGATGGGCTCGTAGCGCCGGCGTCCGAGGAAATAGGCCTTTGCGCGCCTCTCGCCCACTACTCCGGCACCTTGTCTCCGGAGCTGCGGCGCTCGTCGCGGTAGCCCTCGATGTTGTCCGCGAAGTTCGCGGCGACCTCGGGATCGAACTGCGAACCGGAGCAACGCTCGATCTCGGCGAGGGCGACCTCGTGCGGCAGCGCGCGGCGGTAGGAG
The DNA here is from genome assembly GCA_031374535.1 of Polyangium sp. (in: bacteria). Taxonomy (GTDB): domain Bacteria; phylum Myxococcota_A; class Polyangia; order Polyangiales; family Polyangiaceae; genus Polyangium. Next base: position 4,588 of record JANMGF010001305.1, on the reverse strand, counting down.
CGATCACTCGTCATCGCGTCGTACGTGTCGGCCACGGCGATGATACGCGCGATGATCGGGATCTCGTTGCCCTTCATCTTGAGCGGATACCCGCGCCCGTCCCAGCGCTCGTGGTGCAGGTGCACGCCGGGGATGAGCGGGTGCAAGAACTTGATCGGGTCGAGGATGTCGCGCCCGAAGACAGGGTGCTTCTTGAAGACCTCGTACTCGTCCTGCGTGAGCTTGCCGGGCTTGTTGAGGTTCAGCACGCAGCCGATCTTGCCGATGTCGTGCATGAGCGCGCTCTGCCGGACGATCTCCACGTCGAACGCGGAGAGGCCGAGGCGCTTGGCCAGGAACACGGCGTAGAGCGCGACGCGATCCGAGTGGCCCGAGGTGTAACGATCCATCTTGTCGATGGCCTTCGCGAGGCCCTGGATCGTCTGCTGGAACGTCGCCTGCAAATCCTGGTAGAGCCGCGCGTTCTCGATCGCGGCGGCGGCGCGGGAGGCGATGATGCTGAGCAGCTTGCGTTGCCCCTCCTCGAACCTTCGTCCCTTCGAGAACGAGGCGCACGTGATGAAGCCCATGAAGCGTTGCCCGATACGGAGCGGCACCGCGACGATCGAGTAGAGCGGCATCTCGGGCGGGGCCGAGAAAAACTTGAGCCCACGCGGCCCTTGCTCGAGCAGCGTCGCCTCGGCGCGCAGGTGCACGGCGATCTTGTCGTGGTCGAGCGTGCCGAGCCCAGCGTCCTCGGGCACGGTCGAGGCGCGGATGTGCTGGCGTTCGAAGAGCCCACCCTCGCCGTCGTCGAGCCACGTCGAGACGAGATCACTTCGCACCTCCGAGACGCAGCTGTCGCCCACGGTCTCGAGCACTTGATCGAGCGAGAGGCTCGCCTGGATGGCCTCGCTGACTTTGTACAGCCCGAGCGCCTCGCGCAGACGGAGGTTCTCCGCGGCCATGCGTTGCTTCTCGAGCCCGCGCTCGACGACGTGGATCACCTCGTCGAGCTTGAAGGGCTTCAGCACGTAGTCGTATGCGCCGCGCTTCATCGCGTCGATCGCGGTCTCGACGGTGCCGAACCCCGTCATGATCACGGTGAGCGCGTCGGGCGCCGATTTGCTGATCTCGTCGAGCAACGCGATGCCGCCCATCTTCGGCATCTTGAGGTCGCTGATGATGAGGTCGTAGTGCCCCTTCGTCAGCTCACCGAGCGCGGCCGAGCCGTCCTCGGCGGTGCGCACGATGTAGCCCTCCATGCCCAGGAAATCCGCCAGCATGTCGCGGATGACCTTCTCGTCGTCGACGACGAGAATACGCGGGCGCTCTTCCATGAGTTGGGACGGCACAGCCCGAGCCTACCAGCCACGCGGGTAGGCAAGCCATCGTGAATGTCAGGGGTCGGGAGTCAGTCGTCGTCGGAAACGATGGCGTGTCGAATCGTCCGGGGCGACTCGTCGAGCTCGGGCACGGCCTCGGTCGGCGCCTCGGTGATGGTCGGCGACGGAAGGCCGCCGGGCGGCGCATACGAGGGCGGCTGCGCGTAGGAGGCGGGCGAGGCGTACGACGGCGGCGACGCGAAGGAGTCCGGCGACGCGTACGACATCGGCTCGGCGAGCGAGTCGGGCGGATACGACGGAGGCGGCGCCGGCTGCACGAGATCGTTCGGCAGTGAAGCGATCGCGGCCTGCGAGCCGCGGTCGATCGTTCGGTTCGGCAGGGGCGGGCTCGAGGGCTCGCCCGGCAGCATCGAGGAGGCCCGGTTCTCGCCGAGCGCGTGCTTCTGCTCGAGGAACTTGATCACGGAGCCGCCCGTCGCTCGCTCCAGCGACGCGCGCAGATCCCCGGGCAACGTCGACTCGATGAGCAGCTTCGCGCCCGTGCGCGGGTGCACGATCTCGATGCGGATGAGGTGCACGAACGAGCGATCGAGGCCGTGTTTTTCCTCGAAGTAGCGGTTCGTGGGCACGTGGCCGTACCGCTCGTCGCCGAGCACCGGGTGGCCGATCGCCGCGAGGTGGCGGCGGATCTGGTGTGGCCTGTGTCCGTCGGGGATCACGCGCAGGATCGAGTGTCCCGAGGCCACGGCGAGGCGGCGGTAACGCGTCCTCGCCATGTAGCTGCGGCCCCCCTCGCGGAGGTCACGCGCGATGGCGCCCTTCGTTGGCGTCACGCCCTTCGCGGCGACGAGGTAGATGAGCCGACCGCTCGTGGCGAGCGCCGTCGTCCAGAGCTGCCGCGCCACCTCGTTCCGCGCGAAGATGCAGAGGCCACTCGTCCCGGTGTCGAGCTTGTTCACGACCTTGAGGTTCGACACGCCGGGCAGGCGCAGGCATCGCTGCATGAGCGAGCCGAGGTACTCGGGCTGGTTCTCGACCGGCTCGTGCGGACCCTTCTCGACCACGATGACGTCGTCGTCTTCGTAGATCACCCGCGGCGCGACGGGCGGCGCGCGCTTCAGCACCGCGACCGACTCGACCTCCTCCGTGAGGGGGATCATGTCGATCGGGATGAGCTCGCTCGACGCGTAGCCAAGGCGGCTGAAATGATCGAGGTCCCGCGCGAGCGTGTCGGGATCACACGAGACGTAGATGCAGAGCGGAGCGCCGAGCCGAGCGATGGCCTCACGCGCGGCCGGCGAGACACCACGCCGCGGCGGGTTCATCACCACGGCGTCGAACTTCTCGTTGTTCGCGAGGAGCGAGTTCACGAGCTCGGCCGTGTCGCCGACGCGCGCGTCGAGCTTGCCGAGCCCCTGCGCTTCGGCCGCGGCGCGCGCGTTCTGCACCGCCGGCGCGAAGGACTCCACCATCGTCACGATGTTCTTCGCGTGCGACAGCGCGATCGAGATCGCCCCCGAGCCGCCGTACAGATCGAGCACGCGCGGCTGACGCCGGTTCGTGCCCGTCTCGTCGATGAGCAGCTGCATGTCGAGCGAGGCGATCTCGCGGGTGATGAGCGCATGCACGCGGGACGCCTGGCCGCGGTGCACCTGCACGAACGAGCCGAACGAGGCCACGTGGTACGTCGGACCGATGCGGTCCTCGGCTTGCGGCACGCCGTCGAGCACCATCGTCTCGGGCCCGAGGATCTGCGGCGCGTCCGCCTCGTGCAGGTTCGCCGCGATGCCGACGACGCGCGGGAGCATCGCCCGGAGCGCGCGCCCTGCCTCGCGCAGCTCTTCCCGCGAGGGGACGCGGTCGCGCTGGAGCACGAACGTGAGAAGCACGCCGACGCGGTGGCCTTGCGCGGTCGTCGTCGTCTCCGGCAGCGCCGTCGCCGCGGGCATGTGCACCTCGCGTAGATCGATCGCGCGCAGCACGCCTCCGCCCTGCGGATCGTACGGCAAGAGCAGCCCGCGTGCCTCCGGCGGCGGCGCCTGGATGAGCGCACGCAGCGCGGTCGTCACCTCGGCGAGCGCGGGCGCGAGCACGCGGCAGTTCGGGATGTCCACCACGTCGTGGTTTCCCGAACGGCCGTAGAGCCCGATGCCGCCCGACGACGACACGATGAGCTTCGCCCGACCGCGGTACCCCACGATCTGATCGCCGGGGACGACCTGACGCGTGTAGAGCAGCTCGAGCGCTGGGTAGTGCACGATCGCGCTCACCACGCGCGCGCGCTTCGTCGTGAGCTGCTGGGCGTAATCCATCCCGATGAGAGGGCAGCCGCCGCACTGCTCGGCGTGCACGCACTCGATCATCGTCGACGGGATCTCGCCGGCTCGTAGGGTCCGACGCGTGGGGTTCGAAAGAATGCCCCTCCCGGGGGCCGAAGCCCCGGGGGTGCCATCGGGACCGTTCGGCCCGCCTTTCCCTGCGCCTGGGTCCATCGGCGGTAGAGTACAAGCGTCGCTCCGAGACGTCGAAGCAGGAAAACTCGCGGCCCATCGTTTTCTTCGGCGGGCGGGGAATCTCACCACCGGAGCGTCGGGATCGGGCCCGGGGTCTGCCTCGGCAGGAGCCGGACGCAACCTTGGACAACTTTGTCCGCACAGCCGCTCGGGGCCGCGTAGGATGCGGGCGGCGAGGGCAATGGCAGCCCACGTGTTTGCGATCGACTCATGCCGAAGAGGCGTACCAGCGCCGCACGTCGCGACCGACGCAAAGGCCCAGATCGAACCGGGCCTGCCTGGATCCGCCGCTGGATCGGGGTCGGCCTCGCCGCCGCGACGGTCCTCGCCGCTGCGCCCGCGAGCGCGGCTCCCGGGGACGTGCAGGGTCGCAAGGGCATCGCGTTTGCCCGGCAGGAGAACTGCGGGGAAGCCGTCCCGCTGCTCGAGGAAGCGGAGGACATCCGCCATCGTCCCGAGACCGCCGTCGCGCTCGCGGGTTGTTACGAGATGGCCGCCGAGCTGCTCCACGCGCTCGCGCTGTACAGCGTCGTCGCCGAGGAGCAGCCCGCGCAATCCCACACGCAGGCCGATCGCGCGGCCATCCAGACCGCCAAGAAAAAACGACGCGACGTCGAAGCCCGCATCCCCACGATCACCTTCGTCGTCCCCAAGGGGTACGAGGGCGTCTCCGTCACGATCGACGGCGAGCCAGTCGAAGAGCCGACCGCTCCGCAGAAGGTCGATCCCGGCGACGAGCTCGCCGTCGTG
>JANMGF010001256.1:0-2708 GCA_031374535.1 Polyangium sp. (in: bacteria) | reverse complement strand
TCGAAGGTGCCGAGCGTCTCGAAGGAGAAGTCGAGGTCCCCCTCCGAGGCATAGATCCGGGTCGCCGTGGCGGCGGAGGCGGCCGACTCCGTCTCCTCCGGCAGCGTAGGATCCTGGGCAACGCAGGCGGGCACGGCGAGGGCGGCGAGGAGACCGATTGCAAGGAAGCGCGATTTGTTCACCATGATATCTCCAGGGGGGTGGCGACTTCTTATTGCGCATGAACGTCGGCGTGGCAAGGGGCCGGGCGCAGGACGCCGCCGCGGGGGTCGGACAAGAAATGTCCGCAATGCCGGATAATTCTTCTGGACGAGGGGGCCTTGGGCGGGCAATCTACGCCGCGCTCGACGATGGGTCGTGTCTTCGAGCCGAGCAGGCGGAGCGCGGTGCCGTGGAATGGATCGCTGCGCGCGCATTTGTCGAGATTCAATGCCCCGTCCCGGCGAGGAGGCGCGGTATCGCGGTGCGATATCGGCGTGGAGAAGAATGAAGAAGGTCCTCGAGATGATCGCGGTCATCGTGGTGGTGTTGTGCCTGATCAGCGCGGGCGTTTTGCTCTCCCGCGGGCCCAGGAGCGACGCTCCTGCCGCTCCCGGAGGCGCCGAGGACGAGGCTTCAGCGACGATCCTCCTTGGAGGCGCGCCGTGATGAGCGCCTGCGTCGAGAGCCCGGCGATCGGCGTCAATCCGAAGAATCGCCGCCGAGGTACCTGGAGAGCGTCTTGACGTCGATACCGAGACGCTCGGCGGCGCGCGTCTTGTTGCCTCCGAGCTCGGAGAGGGCCCAGCGGGCATAACGCTGCTGGAGCTCACGCATGGGGAGCACGGGGCCGTCGAAGCTCGGGCCCGGGGTATCGAGCAGGGCTACGCGCGGCAGGGCGGCGTCCGCAAAATGGGCCTCGGCCGAGCGTCCTAGCAAAATGAGGCGCTCGACGGCGTGGGCGAGCTCGCGCACGTTGCCGGGCCAACCGTATTCGAGCATCTCGAGCAAACATTCACGCGAGAGGCGCTCGACACGCGTGGAAGGGTGGCGCGCGCGTGCCTCGCCGAGGAAACGATCGACGAGCTCGGGGATGTCCTCGCGACGCTCACGCAGGGGCGGCACGGGCACGGGGACGACGTCGAGGCGGTAGAGCAGATCCTCGCGGAAGAGGCCCTCGACGACGCGGCGGCGGAGATCACGGTGCGTCGCCGTGACGATTCGCACGTCAATCGAGGTCTCTTTCGTCGAGCCGACAGGGCGGACGACGCGGCGCTCCAGGACGTCGAGGAGCTTCGCTTGCAGAGCAGGGGCCATTTCGCCGATCTCGTCGAGGAACATCGTTCCGCCTTCGGCCTCGGCGAAGAGGCCGGGGCGGCGCGTGGTGGCGCCCGTGAATGCGCCTTTGGCGTGGCCGAAGAGCTCGCTTTCGAGCAGGGGCTCGGGCAGCGCGGCGCAGTTGATCGTGACGAACGGTCCGCGGGCGCGGCCACTCTCGGCGTGCAGGTAACGGGCGAGCAGGCCCTTGCCGGCGCCGGTGGGACCCGTGAGCAGCACGGGCACGTCGCTCGGGCCGACCCGGGCGAGCACGTCGAGCGCCGCGCGCATGGCCGGGCTGCGGGCGACGATGCCGGCCTTGGAGGCCTCGTCGCGGAGCGATCGGCGGAGCGTGCGGGCCTCGCGACGCACGCGCGACTCGTCGAGGGCGCGGTTCAGGTAGACGACGAGCTCGTCGACCTTGAAGGGCTTCGTGAGGTAGTGATACGCGCCGCGCCGGATCGACTCGATCGCGGTTTCCATGCCGCCATATGCGGTCATGACGATGACGGGCAGGTCGGGCACGGCGCGGCGCGCGGCCATGAGCAGCTCGATGCCGTCGATGCCAGGCATCCGCAGGTCGGTGACGAGCGCGTCGACGGGCTCGGCCTCGATGCGGGCGAGGGCCTGCTTTCCCGTCGCGACGGCGAGCGCGGAGAAGCCGTGATCGGCGAGGCCATCGGCGAGGGTCTCGGCGAGCTCGATCTTGTCGTCGACGATGACGACGTGGGCGGCGCGGGCTCGATCAGGCATCGGAGATCTCGTCGCCTTCGGCAGGCAGGTGGATGCGGGCGCGGGTGCCGCCGCCCTCGTGGGGTTCGAGCACGAGCGCGCCCCGGTGGATACTCACGATCTCGTGGACGATGGCGAGCCCGAGGCCCGAGCCCTCGGGCTTGGTGGTGAAAAAAGGCTCGGTCGCGCGGGCGATGTCCTCGGGCCGGATGCCGGCGCCGCGGTCCTCGACGACGAAATCGACCCCCGCGCCCGCGGCGCGCGCCGACAGCGCGACCTCGGTGCCCTCGGCGCTCGCCTCGCAGGCGTTGAGCAGGAGGTTGACGATCGCATGCTCGAGCAAACGAAGGTCGCCCGCGAGCGTGGGGAGCTCCTTGCCCACGACGATGACGAGCGCGACGCGGGCGGCGACGAAACGGTGCTCGACGAGGCGGAACGCGCCGCGCGCGACGTCGGCCGGATCGACGGGGCGCAAGGGCGGTGAGCCTCCGCGGGCAAGGTCGAGGAAGCCCCGCACGACCTGGGTGATGCGGTCGGCCTGCTCGCTGATCGCACGCACCGCGCGCGCCGCCTTCGGATCCTCGCCGAGCCTGGCTTCGAGCTGCTCGGCGCGCCCGACGATGACCCCGAGCGGCGTCGAGATCTCGTGCGCGATGCCCATGGCCAGCGTGCCCGTCGTG
>JANMGF010001247.1:0-1942 GCA_031374535.1 Polyangium sp. (in: bacteria) | reverse complement strand
GACGACGGGGAGCGTGAGCACGGCGGCGAGGCGCTCGATGCGGTGCTGGACATTTTGCCAGGCGCGGGGCGGCATGGAGAGCGACGCGTCGTGGTGCGTGCCGGTCGCCTGGAGCATCGAGAAGGACACGCGCGCCGCGCCGAGCTGCGCGGCCATGAGGCCCATGGGCTCGATCTGCTGCACGTTCTTCGCGTGCAGGACCATCTGGAGCGCGAAGGGAATGCCGTGCGCGGCGCACAACGTGACGGCCTTCATGACGTCGCGGAAGCTGCCTTTGCCGCGGATCTCGTCGTGCGTGGGCTCGTCGGCGCCGTCGAGGCTGAGGTTCACCAAAGAGAGGCGCTCGCGCCGCGCGGGGTCGCCCTGGAGGAGCGCGAGGAACTGCTCGAAACGACGGCCGTTCGTGACGAGGCTGAAGGTGTAGTCGTGCTCCACGATCGCATCGAGCACGCCCTCGAGCTCGGGGTGCAGCGTGGGTTCGCCTCCGGTGAGCGCGACCTTCTCGGAGCGATAGACCCGCTTGGCCTCGGCGAGGACCCGGCGGAGGAGGGAGAGGGGCAGATCCTTCGGCTTCTGGCCGGGATCACGCAAGCAATGCTGGCAGTCGAGCTGGCAGCGGTCCGTGAGATGAAAGGCGATCCACGAGACGGCCATACGGGGAGCAGGCTCCTCTCGGCGCGTTCAAAAAGCTCGGGAGAGCGTCACATGCCCGCCATGGTCGGGCCCATGGGCGAGAAAAGCGTGGCGCGGGCGACAGAGCGTTTCTTCGTGAGCCGCGGGGGCTCGTAGGGTTTGCGCGTGTCCTCGGCGGAGGCGCTCTCGGCGTCCTTCGCGGGCTCTTGCTCGGCGCTTCGGTCTTCGATCTCGGCCATGCGCGTCGTTCTCCTCGGGTCAGCGTATCACAAGGCTCGCGTGGCGAGCGGGGCGAGAAGCGCGTGTGGATACGGGCCCTCCTCGAAAAGCACGACCTCGTAGCCGGCCTCGAAAGCGGCGCGCGGGATCTCGTCGGGGGGGAGATACGAAAAGAAGCCGCCATCGGGGAAGAACTGGTCGCCGGCCTCGGAGGGGCCGGGCGCGCCGAGGGCCGAAAAGGCGCGGCGGAGGGCGTCGCGAAGGCGGCCTTTGCTTTCGGTCGGTGCGGAGGTGTCGTGCCGGAGCATGAAGCTCGTGAGCACGACGGCGCGCGGGGCGAGGGCACGAACGGCGCGGAAGAGGGCGAGGCGGGACGAGGCGGGCAAGACGTGCGAGAGGCTGCCCCAGCCGAGGATCACGGCGTCGAAGGCAGGGGCGTCGCGGAGGGAGGCGAGGGGGCCGGCGGCGCGGATCGAGGCGGCGACGAGGTCGTCGTAGGAGGCCTGGAGGATCGAGGCGGGGCGGCCTTGAACGAGGGTGCGGGCGCTCTCGACGAAGAGGTCGCAGGGGTCAAAGGCGGTGACGTGGTAGCCGCGATCGAGGAGGGCGACGATTTCGCGTCCGGCGCCGGCTGCGCCGACGAGGATGTGGCCGCTCCTGGGGAAGGCGGGGGCGTCGAGGGCGCGTTTTTCCCAGGTGAAGAGGCCACTGTCGAAGCGATGGCCGCCGGGGAGGTAGGTCCGCTGGCGTTCGTAGAGGGCGGCGGTGAGGGCGGCGCGGTCTTCGGCCGGGATGAAGGCGAGGAGGAGCTCGTCCCGGAGCCCTTCGCGCGCGGCGGCGACACGGCCGGCGAGGCGGTCGACGGCGAGGAGGGCGCGGACCCAGGGAGGGACGCGGTAGATCACGGGGGGGAGGGTAGCCTGCGGAGAAGGGCCGTCGAGGACGCGGGTTCGGAGGAACGACTTGGCGGGCCGGTGGGGGATCGGTCGTCCTGCGGATGGGCGACTTGGCGGGCTGGTGGGGGATGGGATCGTGAGGGGAGGGTGGACGTGGCGGGTCGGTGGTGGATCGGCTGGGGGGCGGAGGAACG
>JANMGF010001206.1:0-4782 GCA_031374535.1 Polyangium sp. (in: bacteria) | reverse complement strand
CGCCCGCGGGCTCGAGGATCGAAATGCAAAGGCCGAGGCGGAGGGCCGCGGCGAGGGCCACGACGAATGCGGGGCCGAGGGGCAGGACGAGGGCGATGGGCGCGCCGGCCTTTGCCCCGCGCTCTACCCAGGCGGCGGCGCACGCGGTGGCGCGGGCGTCGAGCGCGGAGAAGGAGAGCGCGCGGGCCGTGGAACGTTCATACCAGACAAACGCCGGCCGGCTCGCGGCGGCGTGGCGCAGGACGGCGTCGTGATAAAGATCCTGCGGTTTTCCCGGTCGGCTCCGGAGCGGCGGGCCTTTTTCGCGGACGTGCTCGAAAAGGGCGGTCCAGAAGGGATCGGGGGTTTCCTGGCTCTCGGTGAGCCAGCCGAGGGACGGGATGTCATCCTCGCGGGAGAGGTCGAGGCTCTGGACGAGGGCGGGGATCTCCATGCAGCGCCCGCGGGAGACGAGCAGAATGCGGGAGGCGGGCCAAGTTTTTGGAAGCGATCCATGACACGTGGCCCCGTGGACCTTGCGATAGCGACGTCGCTCCCGGCGCTTGGCCACGGCTTCGCCTCCTCGGCGCGCTCGGCTGCTACGACGCGCGGCCTTCCTTGCACAAGGACTTGGCCCACCCCGCGGACCTCTTGTTACCCTCGTCCTGCCGGAGGGATCGCCCGCCCGGAAGGCCCCGCATGCTGGTCACCATTCGCATTCGAACGACGCGCGACGAGGGACGGACCGCGCTTTGTGAGCTCACGCTGGACCGCCGGCAGAGCTTCCCTGCGCTGGCCGAGTCTCTCTTCACGCAATGGGAGGCGGAGGCGGGCGGGGCGCGGCTCGACGCGGAGGACCGAACGAGCCTCCTGCGCAAGCTGGAAGGCTGGCTCGCCGCCCACCGCAATGCCTTGCGCCTCGGGGAAGCGCCGGTCTTCGAATACACGTGCCTGCGCCCGCCGGCCCCCGCGAAGAGGCCGCGCCCGCTGCCCCGCGCCGCCGAGGCGCCCCCTCCCCCGCCCGCGGACCAGGGCGGCGACGACGGGGGAGCCTTGAAACGAATCGAAGCGCAGATCGACTGGCAAGGGAACGAGCGATGAGCGGGGTGAAATCGCTGCGGATGAGGCCGGGGAAGAGGGACGAGGAAGCCCTGCGGCGAGCCGCGGCGGAGCGGGCGAAAAAGGCGCGCGAGGAGGCCAGGACGGTGGAGGCCAAGAAGCCTTCGCCAAAGGTGGTTTTGCCGAGGTCCTCGGCCGTGGAAACGTGCCTCCGGCGCGTCGAACGAGCGCTCGGGTTGGTCTCGGCGTGCGAGGCGCTGGGCATTCCGCTCGATCGCGAGGCTTCGCAGGTCCGGGGCGAGCTCGTCGTTTTCACGCGTTTGCCGGAGGAAAACCGCATTGGAGCGGTGGATTCGCTCGTGGCGCGGCTCTCGACGCGCTCGCTGGAGGAGGCGCTCGCGGCGCGGCGGGAGGCCCTTTCGCGAGCGCTCGTGGTGCTGGAGACGCCTGCATGGCAGCGGCAACTGGAAGCCTTTCGGCCGGGGCTCGCGGCGGAGCTTCGGGGATTGTCCGGACGAATCGTGCAAGAGGGCCCCGCGGCTTTTGCGGGCCTGCTCGGTGAGCTCGACGCCTTGCTCGCAGCGAGGGCGCGCGCGCGGGTCGTTTCGCTTTGCGAGAGCGGGGAAACTTCGGGGCTTCGGGCTTCGGAGGTCCGTTTCGAGGCGAAGGAAGGTGCGTTCGTCGCGGAGCTCTCGGATGATCACGGCGTGTTCGCGCGTATCGTGGAGCATCTCGTCTCGTGGACCACGCTTTCGGAGGGCGACGCGATCGAGATGCGTGGACCCTCGGAATGGGACGGGCCTTCGTGCGTGCACGGGGGGTATGCGGACGTGCTCGGGGCGCTGCGCGCGCAAGGCGTCGAGGCCGAGCTTTACGGCGAGGACGGGCGTATCTTGTGGCCTCGGGGGGGCGGCGACGAAGGCGGTGGCGCGGTTGTCGTGGAAAACGTGATCACGACGGGGGCGCGGCGTTCGTCGTGACGGACCTCTGGCTCAACCTCGCGGATGCCGTCGCGCCGTCGCGCGCGAATGGCCCTGGAGCACGCGCGGTCCTCTGGGCGCAAGGTTGCTCGCTCCGGTGCCGCGGTTGCCACAATCCACAGACCTGGGCCGTCCTGCCGCGGCGTGTCTGCACGGTGCAATCTGCGGCGAGCTGGGTACGCTCGTTTCCGGGCCTGCGCGGCGTGACGCTGAGCGGGGGCGAACCTTTCGAGCAGGCGCTTGGTTTCGCGGAGCTTTGTCGGGTTCTGCGGGCCGAGGGGGCGGACGTCGTGGCCTTTTCCGGGTTTTCCCGGGCCGAGCTCGCGAACGACGTGCGACCCCACGCCTCGGCGCTGCTCGAAGAGGTGGATCTCCTGATCGACGGCCGGTACGAGGTGGATCTCGCGGCGCGATTGCCATTGCGGGGTTCGTCGAACCAAACGTTGCATTTCCTGACCGACCGGATCCGGCCGAACGAGATCGAAGGTTTGCCCGCGGTGGAGTGGATTGGCAAGGGCGAGCGGGCGCGCGTGACGGGGTTTGCCCTCCGCGCCCTCGGCCCGAGGGCCGCCGAGGGGCGAACATGAGCGCAATCGTTGTGCCGGATCGAGATCGCGAGGCGGCGATCCTGCTTCTCGGATGGCGTCGTTCCGGAAAAACCCGGACGCGAATGCGCTGGAGCCAGTACGCACGGATGGCGCCCATCACGGCCGAAGGGATCGGTCCTTCGCGGGTGGAGACGGGGGCAAACCCTGCGCCGACGGTGGCGATGACCGAGCACCGGGTGGAGATCGGCGAACGCGTTTTGCGTGTGCTCGACGTGCCGGGGGCCATCGTGGATGCTGCGCGGGACGAGGCGGGGGCCTTGCGGGACGCGCTGGAGCCGCGGGCCGGGCGAATCGGGGGAATCGTCCTTTGCGTGGCGCCGCCCGCGCCGCCGCGACGAAAAGGAATGGTCCCGGGGAATGTGCACCCCTCGCTCGTGCCGGCCTATGGTGAGCTTTTCCCGGCGGGCGAAGCGACGGCCGAGCCGGCCGCGGCGCAGGTCGAGGAAGTACGGGCGCGGATCGACGCGGTGATGGCCTTCGTGGAGCAATTCGCAGGGCGCCTCGGCCTCGACGCGCGCGACCTGCCCATCGCGGTGCAAATGAACTTCGCGGATATGGTTTCGCTGGGAAACACGGACGACGAGGACGTGGAGGCGAGGGATCGGCTCTTCGCGCGGTATGGTCGCATGTTGCCGGCCGAGCGTGGGGCGTGGATGAATCCAGCGCGGATCGAAGCGCGGCGAGCGGAAGCGGCGGCAGTGGACGCCGATGTTTCGGCCCTCGCGATAGAGCTTTCGGGCTGGATGCGGGCGCGATGGCCCGAGCACGATTTCTGGTTTTCGGTGGCGGCGAACGTGGAGGATCCGCTGGGGCATCGGAGCGCGGCGGCGGGGCTCGTGTATCTCGTCGATCGGACGCTGGGGGAGGAGGTGCTCGCGGAGGCGCGCGCGCGGCGCGAGGAAATGCGGGCGGCGGAGGAGGCGCAGCGCGTGGAGGCGAGGCGGGCTCTTTTGCGACGCTGGAGACCCGCATTCATCGCGGCGCCCGCGCTGGTTTTGCTCCTCCTGGTCGCGAGCACGGTGACCTGGGGGAGCGGCGGGGAACCACGCACCCGACCTGAAAATGCCGCTCCGTTGCTGGTCCGGCGCGTGCGGTGGCCCGCTCAAACCCACATGGGCCTGGAGCCTGGGCAAACGCCCGGTCCCCGCGCGGCCCGGACGCGATCGCCATGAGCCCGAGAGAATCCATGCGAGGCCAAAGTCCTTCGAAAACCGGCGTCGTCCAGGCTTGTTACCCTGGCAATCGTATTCCGGCGTCAATGCTGGCGCAGGCGTTTTTCCGCCCCCACGCAGCCCGGCCGCCCCATGCGGCGAAGGTGGCCCAGCGAAGCGCGCCTTCGGTTCCTCCGCACGCGGCCACGGTCACGCAGCGCCTCCGCGCGCCCGCGGAAAACCTCCAGCGTCCGCCGCACGCCGCGACGGCAAAACGTGGCTCTTCTTTGCAAATGCAGACCTCGGAAGCGGCCCAGCCCTCCGGTGTCCACGCATTCCAGCCGCCCACGGGTTTCCTCGAAAACAAGCCGGCGCGCGACGGGCAGCCGCTCCCGCCGTCGGTGTTACGCAAGATGGAGACCTTCTTCGAGTCCGATTTCTCGGACGTACGGGTCCACATCGGCGGCGAGGCGGCCTCGATCGGGGCGATCGCCTTCACGCTCGGCACGGACATCCATTTCGCGCCCGGGTTTTACGAGCCACACTCCTCGCGGGGCCAGGAGCTCCTCGGGCACGAGCTGACGCACGTGGTGCAGCAGCGGGAGGGGCGCGTGGCGAACCCGCTGGGCGACGGACTCGCGGTGGTGCAGGATTTCGAGCTCGAGGCGGAGGCGGATCGAATGGGCAGGGCGGTCGCCACGGGCCAGGCCAAGATGGCGTCGAATGCGCGCCCCTTCCCGGCCTTCGGTCCGCCGGCGAAGGGTGTGGGGCCCTTGCAGATGCGAGCGGCCCAGGCAAAGGGAGCGGGCTACCGGCTCGTCTTCGGGACGTACATGCACGACAACCCGTCCTTGCCGGAGCCGCTCGCCGGCCATAGCTTCGTCGCACTGGAGGAGCCGGGCGGAGAGCGGCACGCATGGGGTTTTTCGCCGGAGAATTACGGCGCATACGACCCGAACCGGGATCTCGGCAAACTCATGTCGGGCGTGCCGGGCGTGGTGCACG
>JANMGF010001205.1:0-2194 GCA_031374535.1 Polyangium sp. (in: bacteria) | reverse complement strand
CCGCTTCGTCCTCGGTGGAGGTCTTGGGGACGGGGCCAAAGACGATCTTGCGCGGGGCCTTGAAATGGGCGAGGTGCGTCCTGCAAAACGCGATGAGCTCCGCCTCTTCGATTTCTGCGCCTTCTTTCGTCTCGACGAACGCGATCGGCGTCTCGCCCCATTTCGGATCGGGGGCCGCCACGACGGCCGCGGCGATCACGGCGGGGTGGCGATAAAGCGCGTCCTCCACCTCGAGCGAGGATATGTTTTCACCACCCGAGATGATGACGTCCTTCGAACGATCCTTGATCTTCACATACCCGTCGGGCTGGAGCACCGCGAGATCCCCCGAATGGAACCACCCGCCCCGGAACGCCTCCTCGGTGGCGCGCGGGTTGTCGAGGTACCCCTTCATGACCACGTTCCCACGGAACACGACCTCGCCCATCACCTCCCCATTCGAAGGCACGATCTCCATCGTCTCGGGGTCCATCACGGTGAGGCCCTCCTCGACGAGGTATCGTACGCCCTGGCGGCCCATCCTCTCCGTGCGATGGCCAATGTCGAGCGCCGCCCAGTCCTCGTGTTTTTCGCAGACGGCCGCCGGCCCGTAGGTCTCGGTCAAACCATAGACGTGCGTGAGATCGAAGCCCATCCGCTCCATGCCCTCGATCATCGCCGCCGGCGGCGCCGCCGCGGCCACCATGGCAAACACGCGGTGCCCGATCCCCTCCCGGAGCGCGGGATCGGCGTTCGCCAGCATCGCGTGTACGATCGGCGCGCCGCAATAATGGGTCACCCGGTGCTCACGGATCGCCTCGAAGACGAGGCGCGGCTCGATCCTCCGCAGACAAACGTTCGTCCCGGCGTTCGCCGCCATGGTCCAGGGAAAACACCAGCCATTGCAGTGGAACATGGGGAGCGTCCACAGGTAGGTCGCGTGTTTCGGCATGCTCCACGTGACCATGTTGCCGATCGCATTGAGATAGGCGCCGCGGTGGTGGTAGACGACGCCTTTGGGATCGCCGGTCGTCCCCGAGGTGTAGTTGAGCGAGATCGCCTCCCACTCGTCCTCCGGCACGCGGGGGGAAAACGCGGGATCTCCCTCGGCGAGCAGGGCCTCGTATTCGAGATCGGAGATCCGCTCGCCCGGCCCCTCGTACATCGGATCGTCCACGTCGACGAGGAGCGGCGAAGATTTGGCCAGCAGGAGCGCCTGCCGCGCCGTGGCCGAGAGCTCACGATCGACGAATAGGACCTTCGCCTCCGCGTGATCGAGCATGAACGCGATCGTGGCCGCGTCGAGCCGCGTGTTCAGGGTGTTCAGCACGGCGCCCGTCATCGGCACGCCAAAATGGGCGTCGAGCATGGCCGGGGTGTTCGGCAGGAGCACGGCCACCGTGTCCCCAACCCCGATCCCGCGTCGAGAAAGCGCCGAAGCGAGCCGACGCGCGCGCTCGAAAGCCTCGGCCCAGGAAAAACGCAGACGTCCATGCACGACGGCGACGCGATCCGGAAAAACGGCCGACGCGCGCTCGAGGAACGTGATCGGCGTGAGCGGGGCGTAGTTCGCCTTCGTGCGGGGCAATTCCTCGTAACGATTTCGTTTCGTGCTCATGCTGGCCGCGGAGCCTATCACGCCTCCCACTGCTCGAGCGCGCCGCGGAGCGCCGATACGGAGGCGCTGCGCAGATACACGACGGGCGCGTCGTCGATCCCGAGGTTCTGCACCTGGTCACGAAGCGCATGCGAGACCATGGTCACCATGATGATGACGAGCGCGACCTTCCCCACGTCACGGCGCACGCCCTTGGGCACGCGGTTTTCGTAGTGGCGAAGCGACAAACCGTGCTTCTCGGCGATGTCGCGGTACCGATCGGACAGGCCCCCACTCCCGCCGATGACGAGCACGGTCTTTCCACCACGCGAATCCTTCTCGACCTCTTTGGCAAGGGCTTCTCGGCTCATGCCAGACCTCCATCGCAAGCAACGGGCCAGCATGGAAGATCGTCATTTCCCCGCGTTTCACGCAGTGGGAGGCTTTATTCCCGGTCAAAATGTCGGCAGGGCCAACGTGGGGTCTGCCATCCTGGCAAGGGCACCCCTTCGCGGCGATGTTCCACGCGGGCCCGTGACATTCCGTCGAAGGGCGTTGTTGCCGGCCACGGTCTTTGGTAGCCGGGTCCCCGATGAAGCCCGACGACCTCGTGGTCCC
>JANMGF010001192.1:0-1439 GCA_031374535.1 Polyangium sp. (in: bacteria) | reverse complement strand
GCCACCGAGCAGCGACGGACCGTCTGCCCTTATTGCGGAGTTGGGTGCGGGCTCGTGGCCACGACCGACGGAAAGCGGGTCCTGAAGCTCGTCGGCGACGCCGAGCACCCCGCGAACCTCGGGCGGCTCTGCTTGAAGGGCGCCCTCGCGGCGCAGGCCCTCGACGCGCCGTCACGGCTCCGTCGCGCGATGGTGCGGGGCGCAGACGGCGCGCTCGCGGTCGTCGCACCCGCGGAGGCCGTGGGCGAGATCGCCACGCGGCTCGGGCGAATCCTGGAGGAACACGGACCCTCGGCCGTCGCGGTCTACCTCTCGGGGCAACTCACGACCGAGGCGCAGTATCTCGCCAACAAGCTCGGCAAAGGGTTTCTTCGGACGAACCACGTCGACTCGAACAGCCGGCTCTGCATGGCGAGCGCCGCGGCCGGGATGACGCTTTCGCTCGGCGCGGACGGGCCGCCGCTCACGTTCGCCGACATCGAGGAGGCCGACGCGTTCGTGTTCATCGGGTCGAACGCGGCCGATTGCCACCCCGTCGCGTTCGACCGGGTGCTGCGGCGCATGAAGACCTCGGGCGCGCGCGCCGTCGTGGTCGATCCGCGCCGGACGAAGACGGCCGCGCAATCGACGATGCACCTCGCCGTCCGTCCCGGCACGGACCTCGCGCTCCTCAACGGGTGGCTTTTTCTGTGCATCGAGATGGGCGTGATCGACGAGGCGTTCGTCGCCGCGCACACGGAGGGCTGGGACGAGCTTCGGGCGATGGTCCGCGAATACGAGCCTGCGCGTGTCGCCGCGATCTGCGGGGTCGGCGAGGACGAGATCCGCGCGTCGGCCGAGATCATCGCGCGCACCGAGCGGCTCATCACGTTCTGGACGATGGGCGTGAACCAGACGACGCTCGGGACCTTCACGTCGAACGCGATCATCAACCTGCACCTCGCCACGGGCCGCATCTGCAAGCCGGGGGCCGGCCCGTTCAGTTTGACGGGACAACCCAATGCGATGGGCGGCCGGGACATGGGTTACATGAGCCACGGTTTGCCCGGCCAGCGCCGCGTCCTCGACGAGGCGCACAGGGCCGAGGTCGAGGCGCTCTGGGGACTTGCGGCGGGGACGATCGGCGAAAAGCCTGGGCACGACGCGGTCGCGATGTTCGACGCGATGGAGCGGGGCGAGATCCGCGCCGTGTGGATCATCGGGACGAACCCGGCGGCGAGCATGCCGAACCTGCCCGTGGTGCGCCGGGGGCTCGAGCGCGCGGAGCTCGTGATCGTGCAGGATGCCTTTTATCCGACGGAGACGACGCGGTTTGCCCACGTGGTCCTGCCGGGCGCGTTGAACCTGGAGCAGGAGGGGACGTTCACGAACAGCGATCGGACGATCTCGCTGCTCGAGCGAGTGGCGGAGGCGCCGGGGGACGCGCGGCCGGACTGGGA
>JANMGF010001173.1:0-3851 GCA_031374535.1 Polyangium sp. (in: bacteria) | reverse complement strand
TCGGTCCAGGCCGTGCCTGGTCCGGGTCCAGGGGTGGATAGCCCCGGGTGGGGTCCGGGGTGACACCCCGGCGGCGCGACGCTGTGGCAGCACCCTCTCAGGCAGCCTTCTCGGTCGGGCGTGCGCCGACACGCGCCTCGGAGCCTGCGACCACCGCGGCGCGCAGTGTGCTGAGGAGGCGCTCGTTCGAGAGCAGCGACTCCCGCGCGCGCTCGCGCCCCTGCCCGAGGTGCTCGCCCGCGAACGAGAGGTGGGCCCCGCTCTTGTCGACGACGCCGATCTGGCAGCCGTAATCGATGAGATCGGAGGCCGCGTCGATCCCCGTGCCCCAGCGGATATCGAACTCCACCTCGCGGAAGGGCGGCGCGAGCTTGTTCTTGACCACCTTCACCCGCGTCCGCGAGCCCACCGCCTCGTCCCCGACCTTCACCGGACCGATGCGGCGCACGTCGAGCCGCACGCTCGCGTAAAACTTCAGCGCATTGCCGCCCGTCGTCGTCTCGGGGTTGCCGAACGTGACCCCGATCTTCTGGCGGAGCTGGTTGATGAAGACCAGCGTGGTGTCCGTCTTGTGCGCGATCGCCGTGAGCTTGCGCAGCGCCTGGCTCATGAGCCGCGCCTGCAGGCCCATGTGCGCGTCGCCCATGTCGCCCTCGATCTCGGCCTTGGGCACGAGCGCCGCGACAGAATCAATCACCACGATGTCGACGGCCCCGCTCCGCGTGAGCGTCTCGGCGATCTCGAGCGCCTGCTCGCCGCAATCGGGTTGCGACACGAGCAGCCGCTCCGTATTCACGCCGACGGCGCGCGCATAGTTCACGTCGAACGCGTGTTCGGCGTCGATGAAGGCCGCGACGCCGCCCAGCGCCTGCGCCTCACGCATCGCGTGCAAGGTGAGCGTCGTCTTGCCGCCGCTCTCCGGCCCGTAAATCTCGACGATCCGCCCGCGCGGATACCCGCCGATCCCGAGCGCCGCGTCGAGCGCCAAGGAGCCCGTGCCAATGACCTGCACGTCCGTCTCCGCCTCGTCCCCGAGCGACATGATCGCCCCCTTTCCGAATTGCTTCTCGATCGAGCCCACCACCGTCCGCACCGTACGCATCTTCTCCACAATCTCGGTCATCATGGTCGTATCCGCCTTTCTGCCCTTTACTTCGTCCGTCCCGAAACCCAGTTGCTAAGAAAAACGTTTTTCCTGGTCGCTCAGCGGCCGCCGTCGCGATCGAGGAGCCGGGCCTGGATCGCCTCCGCCACGTGGCTCGCCCGGAGCGGCCCGCCGCCGTCGAGATCCGCGATCGTCCGCGCGACGCGCAGCACCTTGCCGTACGCCCGCGCCGACATCCCGAGCCGCTCCACCGCCTGCCCGAGGATCGCCCGGCCCGCCGCATCCGGCGCCGCCACCCGCTCCACGTCCCGCGGGCCGAGCTCCGCGTTCGTCCCGACGCTCGTCTCGCCCGCCTCCCGCCGCGCCGCCTGGATCGCCCGCGCCGCGATCACCCGCCCCCGCACCTCCGCGCTCGCCTCCCCGCGCTCCTTGCCCCCGAGAAACGCGACATCCACGGGCGGCAACGGCACCTGCAAATCGAGCCGATCGAGGAGCGGCCCCGATAAACGCGCCCGGTAGGTCCGCACCCGCTCGCCCGTGCAAGCGCAGCGCCGCCTCTCGTCTCCGAAGAACCCGCACGGGCACGGGTTCACCGCGGCGATCACGAGGGGCCTCGCGGGGAACGTCACGCGGCTCTGCGCGCGGCAGATCGTCACGACCCCGTCCTCGAGCGGCTGCCGCAGGACCTCGAGCGCGCTCCGCTTGAACTCGAGCAGCTCGTCGAGAAAAAGGCAGCCGTGATGCGCGAGCGAGACCTCCCCGGGCCGGATCGGCTCGCCCCCACCCACGAGGCCCGCCGGGCTCACCGTGTGGTGCGGCGCGCGGAAGGGCCTCGTCTGCGAGAGACCACGATCCGAGGGCAAGAGCCCCGCCACGGAGTGGATCGCCATCACACAGAGCGCCTCGTCATACGCGAGCGGCGGCAAGATCGAGGGCAACCGCCGCGCGAGCATGGTTTTTCCCGCGCCCGGCGGGCCCATCATCAAGAGGTTGTGCGCGCCCGCCGCCGCGATCTCGAGCGCCCGCCGCGCCGCGTGTTGCCCTCGCACCTCCGCGAGATCCGCCGCCCCCTCCGCGAGACTGCGCGTGAGCGTCGGCCGCGGCCCCGCCGAGGAGAGCGCTCCTTCGCCTGCAAGGGCCGACGCGACATCGCCAAGGTGCTCGGCCACGAGGACCTCGATGCCCGGCACGCTCGCCGCCTCGGCCCCGTTGTGCCACGGCACGACGGCCCGTCCGAGCCCCCGCGCCGCCGCGCCCCGGAGCGCAGGTAAAACCCCACGCACGGGCCGGATCGCGCCCGTCAGCGAGAGCTCCCCGAGGAACGCGAGCCCTTGAAGGGCCTCCCCGGGCACCTTGCCGAGCGCGCCGAGCACCGCCACCGCGATCGCCAGATCAAAGGCCCCGCCGCTCTTGCGGAGATCCGCGGGCGCGAGGTTCACCGTGATCACGTGTTCGTCGAGGGCCACGCCGATCTGCGACAGCGCCGATCGTACGCGGACGCGGCTCTCGCGCACGCTCGCCTCGGCGAGCCCGACGAGCTGGAACGACGCGGGTCCGCGGCCTGAATCCACCTCGACGCGCACGGGATACGCGTCGAGCCCCACGAGAATGAAGGTGAGCGCCGTCGCCTGCATGGTCTCCCCTCCTTGCGAGCGGCGTGCCGGCCCGAGCAATGCGGAAAACCCTGGGTTTTTCGGGCGCTCGGGGGTGGCGGCGCCGGAATCCGCCTGGCGGCCGCCAGGGGTCCCCCCTTTCCCGATCGCGTGGTACGGTCTTCGCCGATGGGGCGGAGGCTCGTTCGATCCATGCCCGCGCTCGTGCTGGGCGCGCTCGTGATCGCCGGATGCGACCGGACCTTCCGGGTGCACATCGAGGGCCGGATCCGGCTGCCCCCGGGCACGGACGCCGCGCTCGTGATCCCGCTGGAGGGCGCGAAGGGCGCATTCCCCGTCGATCCGGCGTCGGGTCGATTTGTCGGGACGTACGGCGCGCTCAACCAGCATCCCGCGTCCATCCCGCTGCTCGCGCACGTGCCCGGCCATCGCCCTTTCGTGCTCGCGGCCGGACGCGATTTCAAAATCGAGGAGCAGGACGGATCGTTCCAGGCCACGCTCGATCTCGATCCGTCAAGCGCGCGGCCCTCGCGCCCGCTCCCGCTCGCGTGTACGGCCGAGGCTTGTTCTGCGGATTTGCCCCCCGAGGCCAATCGATGCGGGTCCACGGTCGTCGTCCTCGACGGCCCTAAAACCACCCTCGTCGCGCCTGGCAGCGAGCGCCTTCCCGGCGGTGGATTGCGCCTCGTCGCGTTTTTCCCGCTGCCGAGGCAACGATCCCGCTCGCTCGTGCTCGTGAGCACCTGCGGCGAAGAGGCCTACGTCTCCGAGGTCGCGACGTTCGACGGCCCTTGAGCCGGCTCGGCCCCGTGGCACACGAATGCGGGGAACGATCCGCCGACCTCGTTCGTGGTACGCCGGGACGTTTCATGATGAAGGGACAAACTACGCGCCGCATCACCGTCGAGCTGCTCGAGGCCGCCGCGCGGGGCGACCGGATGGAGGCGGGCCTCCTCGCCGATTTCATGTTCGGCTGGGTGCGGAGCGTCCTCCGGGAGGGTCCCGATATCGAAGACGCGACCCAGGAGGCGTTCGTCGCCGTCATCGTGGCCACGCGCGAGCGAAGGTACGACCCGTCGCTCGAGGACAAACACGCCTGGGTCGTCAAGATC
Source organism: Polyangium sp. (in: bacteria) (assembly GCA_031374535.1). GTDB lineage: Bacteria > Myxococcota_A > Polyangia > Polyangiales > Polyangiaceae > Polyangium. The sequence goes on along the minus strand of JANMGF010001173.1, from coordinate 21 downwards.
GCGGTGCGCAAGGCGATCGAC
>JANMGF010001172.1:0-1754 GCA_031374535.1 Polyangium sp. (in: bacteria) | reverse complement strand
ACCCAGTCGATGGTGTAGAAGCCGAGCGGTATCGAAGGTGCGCGCCCGCCGGTGAACCAGGCCGAGGCGCCCATGCGGATCAACGCGCGCCGGATGTCGTTCTGAAAGACGACGACGACGATCAGGATGATCGACGAGAGGAGCCACGAGAGCAGGTGCAGGAGCGTGACGAGCTCGAACGTCTTCGCCGCGAGATAGAGCAGAAAGACGATGCCGAGCCCGAGGCCCATCTGCATCGCGCGTGTCCCGCGCAGCACGAGCAGCGCGCGGTAGATGACGTACGAGACGATGAAGATGTCGATGAGGTCCCGCAGGATCTGCAGGAACGGGCGCTGGGCGAAGAGGCGAAGCAGGCCATCGAGCATGGCTTAAGCGTCTCCTCCTCTGGCAATGGAGGCCGCGACCGCGAGCGCTTGCACCACCGCCGCGACGTCGTGCACACGAACGATGGCCGCGCCCCTCGCGACACACGCGAGCACCGCCGCGATCGTCCCGCCGAGCCGCTCCGAAGGCGGCGCGACCTTGCTTGCATCGGGAGCTGCCGCGCGCGCCACGAACGACTTCCGGCTCGGACCGACGAGCACCGGGAAGCCGAGCTCCACGAGCTCACCGAGCCTCGCGCAGAGCTCGATCGACTGCCGTGCGTTTTTCGCGAACCCGAGCCCTGGGTCGAGCACGAGGTCCTCGCGTGGCAAGCCGCTCGCGAGCGCTCGATCGGCGGCTTTGCGGAGCTCGCGCGCGACGTCCGCGATCACGTCTCCGTACGCGTCGTCGTCATAGGTCGAGAAGCCACGCATGTCGGTCATCGATCCGCGGCAATGCATCAACACGAGGGAAGCGTCGAAGCGGGCGGCCAACGCGCCGAGCTCAGCTGCCGGCTCGAGGGAGACGGTATTCACGATCCGCGCCCCCTCGGCGAGGGCCCACGCGGCGACGGCGGGCAAGGTCGTGTCGATCGAGACCACCACGCCGAGCTCCACGCTTTTGCGGACGAGCCCGCCGATGCGCGCGATCTGCTCGCTTGCATCCACGGGCGAGGATCCCGGCCGTGTCGATTCCGCGCCGATGTCGAGGATGTGCGCCCCTTCCGCCACGAGCCTCCGCACATGCGCTTCGGCCGCCGCATCGTCGAGGTATCGTCCCCCATCCGAGAAAGAGTCTGGGGTGCGATTACAAACCCCCATGACGAGCGCGCCCCGTCGGCTCGAAAGAAGCGCGCGGAGCGGGGACGACATTGGGTGTGCGTAGCAAGTTTCGAGCCGGCCGGCAATCTTCGCCCGTGTATGGCAAGACTGCCACGATCCGCCAGCGAAATTCTTGGACATTTCGTCAGGCCCGTACGTCCCGAGCGAGAGCCCAGCGGACATTTCTGGCCTCGCGGGTGGCCTGCTACGTGCGATCCCCCTGACGCGCGGCGAAATGCCTGCTACGGTCGGCCGATCTGCGTGTCCGGGGCGTCTCGGGCCGCCTTCGGCCAAGGCCACGCCGCGGCCCCGTGCGAATGATGCTAGCCACGCGTGTTCGAGCAGGGGCGACGGCCAGCCTCGTGCTGAGCCTGATTTTCGCTGGTCTGTTCACGGCCATCGGCACGTTCGATCTGTACGTGCCCTCCCTCGCGCCTCGCCTCGGGGAGCCGGCTCCCGTCACGCTGCGTATCCCGTACGGCCCGCGCATCGTCCGCGACGCCCGCTCGGGCCGCCTGGCGTACGAGCATGCCCGCGTGATCGTGCCCCGCGGCACCCTGCTCAACGAGG
>JANMGF010001138.1:0-7620 GCA_031374535.1 Polyangium sp. (in: bacteria) | reverse complement strand
GCGGTCACCTTGTCCTCGGGCGAGAGCTTGCCAGACTCGACCGCCAGCGCGAGCGCGTCGCACGAAGCCTCGTACCGCTCGCGGGCTCGACGCTCCTCGCAGACCTTCTTTTTCTCGTCGATACGCGCGAAATGCGTGGGAAGCGCGTGCCTCTTCTCCTCCTCGTCGACGTCCGTCACGGCGCACGGATCGGTCGCGGCCGTGATCCGCGCGTCGAGCTTCTGACGCGCGGCGACGATGCGGCGCTCGCGGATCACGAAGGCCCCTGCGAGCGACGCGATGGCGAAGATCAGGAACACCAGCGAGACCCGAAAGAGCTGCCGACGCTGGAGGTGTCGATGGACGAGCTTGCTCCGATCGATGAGCTCCCCGGCCTTTTCCATGGCCTCTTCCCAGGCCTCGAGCTCGGCGGCGAGCACCTTCAGCGGGCCCACGAGCGCGCGCTCGCGCGAGAAACGACGCGCGACGTTGGTGAGCGTCTGCGCGGCGCTTTTCCTGCGCGGATCGACCTCCATCGTGGCTCCTGCGAGGCCCGTCAAGAGCCCTCCCACGGCGGAGGCGTACTGATCGAACACGCCTTGCGCCTCGACGCGCGCGCGCTCGAGCTGCTGGAGCTGGCCCATGTACCCGGCCCACGGGAGGATCGCCTCGACGTCGCGGGGCTTCAGCCCGAGCCGTTTCGCCGTCGCGTGGACGGCCGTCGTGAGCGCGTTGAGCAGTTTGTCGTGCGAGACCTCGGCGAGGCCCTGCGTGACGCGCACCTCGCGAAAATGCTCGAACGCCCTGTAGGTCGGGGCGAGCGCCACTTCGCTCAGCGTGTTGCCGAAATCGATTCGTGCGGCCGTCACGTGCTCTTTCGCTAGTTCGCGGGAGACCGGATGGTACGAGCGATCGTGGCCCCATGCAACGCTCTGCGCGCCGTTCGTCGCGCCGCGTCTCCGCGCGTCTCCTCCCCCTACCCCTCGCGCGATCGTCGATGTACCATCCGCGCCGATGCGGACCCAAACGATCGCCCCGTGGATGGCCCTTTCGATCGCCCTCGCTTCGCTCCTCGGATGTGACGAAAAGAAGCCCGATGCCGCGGCACCGAAGCCGAGCGCCGCGCCCGTCGCCGCAGCCGCGCCGACGCCCGCGCCGACGCCGAGCGCGGCCGAGCCGGCAGCGACGCCGAAGAAAAAAGACATCGTTTGCCCGAAGGATCCGACGATCGCGTTCGCCGATCCGAAGTTCGAGGCCGTCGTGCGCGTGCAAGCGCAGAAGCCCGAAGGGACGCTGACGCGCGCGGATCTCGGCAAGGCGAAGACGCTCAATCTCACCGAGGTGAAGCTCGACGAGATCGACCCTTGCATCTTCCCGCTCTTCACGTCGGTGAAGGGTCTCTACCTTCCGCCCGGAAAAATCGACGATTTGAGCCCGCTGAAGACGCTCACGACGATCGAGTCGCTGCGCGTCGCCGCCACGCAGATCAAGGATCTGACGCCGCTCGCGGGCCTGGCGAAGCTCGATCGGCTCGATATCGGCCGTACGCCCGTGAAAGACCTCACCCCACTTTCGGCGCTCGTGAACCTGACGGAGCTACAGATCGACGAGACCGAGGTGACGGATCTGACCCCGCTCTCGAAGCTGAAGAAGCTCGAGATGATCCAGATGAAGCGCACGCGGGTCACGGATCTCGCGCCGCTGAAGGAGCTGAAGAGCCTGAAGAACCTGCACATCGGGGGCTCTTCGGTCAGCGGGCAGGCCGTGATGCTGGGGATCCCGGGGCTCAAAGTTCACGACGAGTGAGGGGCCGCGCGAGCGGGGGTCATGCCTCTCGACGCGGATGGGCATGCATTCGAACGCGGTGACGCCAGCATTGCCCAAAAGGATGATGCAGGCGGCTCCGCAGCCGTCGGAAAAGCCACCTGCAATGACGCGGAGACGTTCGCAGGCGGCTGACTACGTCGTCAGCGATGATGCGGCGCTCGACGCAGGCGCCTGCAACGCGGTCCGCGGTAACGCGGTTCACGTTGCAGACCGGTTACAGACCCTCCGGCGATGGTGCGGGCGCGTCCGCCATCGCTTGCGGAGGGTTCCGCAGCGTCGCGGGACGGTCATGCAGGCGGTTGCGGAGGATTCCGCGGTATCGCGGGAGAGCGTTGCAGGCGTCTGCGTCGCTGCCCGCACGTCGCGGGGGTGTTCAGGGCGTGGTCTCAGGCGCGGGCGCGTCGCTGCGCCCCATCGTCTCCACGCCAAAATCGGCCGCGAGGTGAGCGACGGGCGCATCCGCGTTTCCGGTGTCAAACCTCGGCCCCCATGGCAGACGCGTCGCACGCCCCCTCGCTCCGGAGGCTCCTCGATCTCGCGTGGCCAGTGATCGTGGCGCGCTCGGCGCAGACCGTGGTCAGCGTGGCCGACGCGGCCATGGTCGCGCACCTCGGCGAGGACGCCCTCGCAGCCACGACCACGGGCGCGCTGAACACGATTGCCTTTTTTATCCTGCCGATGGGCGTGTGCCTCATCGTGTCGAGCTTCGCCTCGCAGCTCTTCGGTCGCGGCGACCACGCGGGGGCACGTCGTTACGGGTTTTACGGGCTCGCCGTCGCCGCGATGGCGCAGGTGATCTTCTTCGCGCTTTTGCTCGCCGCGCCGCGCGTCATTGGCTCGATCGGATACTCGCCCGCGGTAGAGACCTTGATGACGCAGTACATCGTCGTCCGCCTCTTCACGGGCGGCGCGGCGATAGGCCTCGAGGCGCTCGGCAACTACTATGGCGGGCTCGGCAACACGCGGCTGCCCATGGCCGCGCAAGTCCTGTGCATGGTGCTCAACGTCGGGCTCAACTGGGTGCTCATCTCCGGGCACCTCGGCGCGCCCGCGCTCGGCGTGTACGGCGCTGCGCTGGCGAGCGCGCTCTCGACGCTCGTCGCGTTCCTCGCGCTCCTTGGATGTTTCCTCGTCGGCTACGGCGAGCACCCGGACGCGCGCGCCGGCAAGACACCGCTGACCCTCGCCGAGCTCGGCCGCATGCTGAGGTTCGGCCTTCCCTCGGGGCTCAACTGGTTCATCGAGTTCGCCGCGTTCACGTTGTTCATCAACGTCGTGATCAACACCCTCGGCACGACGACGCTCGCCGGGTTCATGGCCGCGATGCAGGTGAACCAGATCGCGTTCATGCCCGCGTTTGGCCTGACGAGCGCGGGGGCAATCCTCGTGGGGCAAACGATCGGCGCGAAGGAGCCCGAGCACGTGCCACGCACGGTGGCGCTCACGGCGCTCGTGACGTGCGGCTGGATGGGCTTCGTGGGCCTCGTCTACTTCGTGTTCGCGCGGCTCTGCATGACGCCCTTCGCGCCGCCCGGGGCCGAGCGCGAGGCCTTCCTCGACATCGCGAGCCGCATCCTCGCGCTCTCGATCACGTGGCAGATGTTCGACGCGACCGCGATGACGCTGGCCGAGGCGATGCGCGCCGCGGGCGACACGTCCTTCACCGCCTGGATACGCGCGGGGATCGCGTGGTTCGTGTTCGTGCCGGGGTCGTACATCTCCGTCCGGATCCTCGACGGAGGCATCGGCTGGGTGGTCTTCTGGCTTTCGGGGTACATCGCGCTCCTCGCGCTCGCGCTCTGGCTGCGCTTCCGTAGCGGCGCATGGCGCAGGCTCGACCTCGCCGGACCGGAGTTGCCGCACGTTTGAAGGCTTCTGCACGGAGGCAAAGGGGCTACACTGCCGGGCGATGGTCTCGCTGATCCTCGCCTCCACCTCGCGCTTCCGCCGCGCCCTGCTCGACCGCCTCGGCCTTCCTTACGAGGCCCGAGCGCCTCGCTTCGAGGAGATCGAGCCCGAAGACCTATCGCCTCGGGACGTGGCCCGCGCGTTCGCCGAAGGCAAAGCAAAGAGCATCGACGCCGGGCCGGGGACCTGGGTCATCGGCGCGGATCAAGTGCCCGAGCTCGACGGCCGGGTCCTCCGAAAAACCGAGAGCCGGGCCGATTGCCGCGTCGAGCTCGCGGCGCTCTCCGGACGAACCCATACGCTGCACACGGCCGTGGTGCTCTGGTCGCCTGCGGAGAAGCGGATCTTCGGGGAGACGGTCACCGTGGAGCTCACGATGCGGAAGCTCGATTCCGCGCAGATCGATCGCTACGTGGCGCTCGACGACCCGGTGGGCAGCGCGGGCGGGTATCTCTTCGAAAAACGCGGCATTGGCCTGTTCGAGGCGGTGCGCGGCGGGGACGACTCGGCCATCGTGGGGTTATCGCTCCTCTCGCTTTGCCGCCTCCTCCGCGAGGCTGGAATCGAGCCGCTCGACCTCGCGAGGTGACCCATGGCCCCCATCGATCACGGCGACATCCTGCGCAAAGGTATCGAGGAGTTTCGTGATTTCGTCAATCCGCTCGTCGCGCAGCGGGTCCTCGTCACGGGCGAGCCGCACCGGATCGCGGGGACGCGGGGCGGGCGGCTCGTCGAGGAGGGCGGTCGGCTCATCGAGGATCTGCACGGCACGCAATCGCTCGGGCACCGCGTCGCGGCCGTCGCCGACGCCGTGCGTGATTGGCTTTCGACCGATGCGCCCTCCTGGTATCCGTCGCGCGTCAATCCCTACGCGGGCCGGCTCGGACGTGTGCTTTTCGAGCGCACGGGATACGACAGCGCCTTCTTCGGCATGTCGGGCAGCGACGCGGTAGAGGCTGCCATGAAGCTCGCGCGCGCCGCCACGGGCCGCCCGCGTTTTCTTTCGCTCCTCGGCGCCTACCACGGCACCACGATGGGGAGCTGCGCGCTCATGAACCCCGGAATGTTCCGGGATCCTTTCGAGCCCCACCTCCCCGGCGTCTCGCCCGTCCCGCGCGAGGATATCGACGCCCTCGCGCGCGCGCTCGAGCCGGGCGACGTGGCCGCGATCATCGTGGAGCCGATCCAGCTCGAAGGCGGGGTCTACCCCTTGTCCGACGTATACATTGCAGCGCTCTGCGAGCTCACCGAGAAATACGGCACGTTGCTCGTCGCCGACGAGGTGCAGACGGGGCTCGGCCGGCTCGGGCGTTTCCTCGGGAGCTCGACGTGGCCGCGGCGCCCCGACGCGATCGTGCTGGCCAAGGCGCTCGGCGGCGGCCTCTTGCCCTGCTCGGCGATGCTCACGCGAAGGCCGACGTTCCTCCGCGCCTATGGCAAGGACATGGCCACCGCGGAGGCGCACAACGTGACGTTTGGCGGCAATGCGATGTCCTGCGTCGCGGCGCTCGCGATGCTGGAGCTGCTCTCGCCGGAGGTCTTTGCCGTGGCGAAGGCGCGGGGCGATTATTTCCAGGCGGCGTTACGGCGCGGCCTCGCGGGCTCGCCGCTCGTCGTGGAAGCGCGTGGCGCGGGGCTCATCGCGGGCGTGGAGCTCGCGCGGGTGGATCACCCATGGCTCTCGTTCGAGCATTTCGGCATGAACGAGCTCCACGGGTTTTCCCCGATCGGCCTTCTGGTCTGCCACCGCATGTACAAGCGAGGTTATTATTGCTTCGTCTGCGGCCACCGCTGGAATGCGCTGCGCCTCCAGCCGAGGCTCGACATCTCCGAGGACGAACTCGACGCGTTCGTCCTTGCGCTGCGCGAAGAAATCGACGTGCTCGCGAATCTCGTCTAAACGCGAACCCGCATCAACGCCGCAGCCCCGGCGCCTCGTGCCCGCTCGTGGCCACGTATTCGAGATACCCGCCGCCGTACTTGTGGACGCCCTCGGGCGTCAGCTCGAGCACGCGGTTCGAGAGCGCCGCGAGGAAATGGCGATCGTGGGAGACGAAAAGCATCGTCCCCTCGAACGTCGCGAGCGCCTCCACCAGCATCTCCTTCGTGGCGATGTCGAGGTGGTTGGTCGGCTCGTCGAGGATGAGGAAATTCGGCGGGTTGTAGAGCATCCGCGCAAGCACGAGCCGCGCCTTCTCGCCGCCGGAGAGCACGCGGCAAGACTTCTCGATATCGTCGCCCGAGAACCCGAAGCAGCCCGCGAGCGTGCGCAGCGTGCCCAGCGAGGCATCGGGGAACGAGCTCTGGAGCGTGCCGATCACGGTGAGCTCCGGGTCGAGCACGTCCATCGCGTGCTGCGCGAAATACCCGAGCTTCACGCTCGCCCCGATCGAGGCGCCCCCTTCGTCGGGCGAAAGCTCGCCGGCCACGATCTTGAGCAGCGTGGATTTTCCGGCGCCGTTCACGCCCATCACGCACCACCGCTCGCGCCGCCGGACCAGGAAATCGAGGCCCTCGTAGACCGCGCGGCTCCCGTACCGCTTCACGACGCCCTCGAGCTTCGCGACATCCTCGCCCGAGCGGGGTGGCGCCCGGAAATCGAACATCGGCGGCCGCTTGCTTTTCTTGGGCGGCTCCATCTTGTCGATCTTGTCGAGCTTCTTCACCCGGCTCTGGACCTGCGCCGCCTTCGCCGCGTGGGTCTTGAACCGCTCGATGAAACGCATCTCCTTGGCGAGCATGGCCTGCTGGCGCTCGTATTGCGCCTCGGCCTGCTGCCCGGCGATCACGCGCTGCCGCTCGTAGAAATCGTAATTGCCCGAAAACGTGGTGAGATCGCCCCCGTCAATCTCCAGGATCTTCGTGCAGATCCGGTTCATGAACGCGCGATCGTGGGAGGTGATGACGAGCGCGCCCTCGTAGGCCTTCAAAAAGCCCTCGAGCCAGATGATCGACTCGATGTCGAGATGGTTCGTCGGCTCGTCGAGCAGAAGCGCGTCGGGCCGGAGCAGGAGGATCTTGGCGAGCGCAACGCGCATCTTCCAGCCGCCGGAGAGCGTGCCCACATCGCGGTCCATGAGCTCGTTCGCAAAGCCGAGGCCCGCGAGGATCTCCCGCGCCCGCGCGTCGAGCGCATACCCGTCGAGCTCGCTCCACTTCGCCTGGGCCTGCCCGTATCGTTCGAGCAGATCCTCCATCTCGTCCGCGCGATCCGGATCGGCGAGCGCCACTTCGAGTTCGGCGAGCTCGGCCGCGATCTGCGAGACCGGCCCGACGCCGTCCATCGTCTCCGCGACGATGGACTTGCCTTTCATCTCGCCGACGTCTTGCTTGAAATATCCGACGGTGACGCCGCGATCGATGGCGATCTGCCCCTCGTCCGCCGTCTCCTCGCGGGTAATCAAGCGAAAGAGCGTGGTCTTGCCCGAGCCGTTGGGGCCGACGAGGCCGATCTTCTCGCCGCGGTTGACCGCGGCAGAAGCCTCGACGAAGAGGATCTGCTTGCCATGGCGCTTGCCGATGGAGTCGAGCCGGATCATGCGGGGCGCCTACTTAGCGGACGGAAGGTCGAGGCGCATCCGAAAAACGCGCGCCTTCGAGAAACGACCGCGCTTCCGCCGTTGTCTCGAAGAACCGCAGCGTCACAGTGCCTCCCGTGAGGAGCCTCGTGGCGCGCGCGAGGAGATCGAGCACCACGCGAAAAGAGAAGGGCGCGCCCACGACGGTAAGCACGTGCGGCGGCAAGGGCTTCCGCCGGCCGCGCCCTTCTCGTTTCGCCGTACTCGACATGGCCTTCGCGTCCCCCACGTCGATGAGCACAAAGAGGCGGCCGAGCGCGAGGAGCCGGTCGTCGTGGATGCGATAGATGTCGGACATCAGGCCCGTCTCGATATCGCCATGAATCTC
>JANMGF010001137.1:0-7872 GCA_031374535.1 Polyangium sp. (in: bacteria) | reverse complement strand
CGGACCAGGTGACGAACGTCAGCGTCTTCGAGGCGAAGTCGATCTCGACGCTCGTCGGCGGGTTCATCCAGGATAGCTGGAGCATCATGGACCGCGTGACGGTCAACCTCGGCGTTCGTTACGACACGCAGGTCGTGACGGGCAACGACGGCAACGTCGGCGTCGCCCTGCCGAACCAGTGGTCGCCGCGCATCGGCGCGATCTGGGATCCGACCCGCGAGGGTCGCGCCAAGATCACGGCGAACTTCGCCCGGTTCTACCAGGCGATCACCCTGAACATGGTCGATCGTTCGTTCCCGGGTGAGCTCGGCGTCATCAAGAACCGCTCGATGAACAACCCGAACTCGAACCCGCCCCTCAACGGTGTCTGCAACCCGCTCGACCCGCTTCAGGCACGTGGGCCCGAGTGCAACAGCGTCGACAACCTGCTCACGGTCACGGGGCCCTACGACGCCAACCAGAGGTACATCACGTCGGGCTCGGATCGCGTCCCGGTCGATCCCGATCTCAAGCCGCAGTCGTCCGACCAGTTCGTCGTCGGCGGCGAGTACGAGATCATCACGGACGCACGCCTCGGCGGCGCCTACACGCGCCAGTGGCTGAACTACGCCATCGAGGACATGAGCCGCGACGAGGCGTCGACGTACTTCATCGGAAACCCTGGGTACGGCATCGCGAAGGACTTCCCCAAGGCCACGCGCGACTACGACTCCTTCATGGTGTACTTCCAGAAGGCCTTCTCGAACCAGTGGCTCGCGCAGGTCAACTACACCATCTCGTGGAACCGCGGTAACCTCGCGGGTCTGTTCCGGCCGGAGACCGGTCAGCTCGATCCGAACATCAACTCGGACTTCGACCTGATCTCGCTCCTCCCGAACCGCACGGGTGATCTGCCCGGCGACCGTCGCCACGTGATCAAGGTGTTCGGCGCCAAGGAGTTCCAGCTCCCGGGGAACATCACGTTGAACCTCGGCCTCGGTTACCTCGGCCGCAGCGGCACGCCGCTGAACGTCCTCGGCTCGCACCCGCTCTACGGCGGCTCCGAGGTCTTCATCCTGCCCCGTGGCGCCGGCGGCCGTACGCCCTGGGTCCACAGCATCGACACGAACGTGACCGTGGGTTACCGCTTCACGAAGGACAGCACGCTGACCGTCGGCGTGGACATCTTCAACCTGTTCAACTTCCAGCAGGCCATCGGCTTCGACCAGTCGTACACCCTGGCCGACGTCCTGCCGGTCGCGGACGGGACCGAAGCGAACCTCTACGGCAAGAAGGGCGAGGCGCCGACCGATACGAGCAAGAAGTTGCTCAACTCGGACGGTACGGACTTCCAGGCGACGGACGTCAATCCCAACTGGAAAAACCCGACCCAATATCAGACGCCGCGGCAGATCCGCATCAACGCGCGCGTGACCTTCTGATGGATGGTCGGGAAAGGAAGTTCACCATGAAGCACCGAATCCACAGTCTCTTGGTCGGCGCGATGGGGCTCGCCAGCGCGGCGTTCTTCGCGTTCTCGGGAGTCTCTTGCTCGCAGCCCACCATCCAGTGCGTGGCCGGCCGCGGCCCGTTCTTCGCCACGTACGAGCTCGTCAGCGGCGACGCAGCTTGTTACCGCGACGCGAGCGGCGCGGAGATCAAGGGGGAGGACATCGGGTTGTCGACGTTCCTCGCCCCCAACGCGGACAAGACACTCGCCGATTACGATGACCGCAGCATCGCCGTCCAGTCGACGACGCTCGGTCAGCTCGCCCGGGACCGCGACGGCGCGGGCAGCGTCCTCGGCACGGACAAACCGTACGCCTTGGGCAAGTACACGACGAACCCCGACGCGAACAACCTCTGCTACGCGGGCGGCGCGGTCGGCACCGCTGCGCTCGTCGGCGCGGACATGGACGTCGAAGCGTTCGATACGGGCGAGGTCGATGCCATGGGCAACCCTGTCTTCCTTCCGGCATTCCACTACCGTCAGGAGTGGAGCAACCTGAAGGTCTACGTGACGGCCGGCGTGCCCGGCACGCAGGCTGTCGGGAACATGCGGTTCGAGGACGTGGATGCCGGGTGCTCGGCCGAGTACAAGTTCATCGCGCTCTTCCCGTCCGTGTACTGCGGCATGGACATCGACGTCGACGACGACAACAACCCGGACACCGACGCCGCCAACGACGACGCCGACCCGGACACCGATGATCCGCAGACGACGGTCGCTGACAACCTTGCCTGCTCGCCGGAAGCCGATCCGTCGGTGGGGCGCACCTTCGGGTCCGGGATCAACCCGGACTTCAAGGTGACCTGCGATCCCGTGCTCCTGCACTGCGTGCTGACGGAACCGCCGCTCCCCGGCAATCCGTAACAGCCGCTCCCCCACCCAGACAGACACACGAGCCTCCCGCACGCGCTTCACGGCACGGCGGGAGGCCTTCGTGGTCCCTTCTTCAGAACACGCGTCTACCGCTTGGGCGCCGCGCTCCCCTCACCGAGCGCCTCGTTGAGGCGACGGCGGGCGTCCGCGAGCGCGGCATCACTCCGTTGACCCGGGCCCAGCGCCTCGTGCCCCGCGACCTCCTCGCGCAACGTGGCGATCTGACCCGGGCGATCCCCCATCTTGGCCTGCAGATCCGCGCGTTGCTTGAGGTACGCAAGCCGCCTCGGTCCATACGAGAGCGCGACCGCGCGGCCGTTCGCGGCGAGCGCGGCCTCGACGCGTCCCATCCTGGCGAGCACGCTCGAGAGGCGCGCAGGGGGATCGTAGGATTTGGGCATCTCGCGCTCGCGTCGCTCGAGCATACGTACGGCCTCCTCGCCTCGTCCGAGGGCCATGTACGAGATCGCGCGGCCGTAATCGTACGTGGCTGCGATCTCGGGCGTCTTCGCCTCGGTCGCGGCCTTCTCCATGAGCACGAGCCGCTTCTCGTGAGCCGTACGCGCGCCGTCGGCATCACCGAGCTCGCTCTTCACGCCCGCGAGGATCGAAAGCGCGTCGGCGCGATCATCGACCGTGGACTCGGGCGGCGGGGACGCGACGAGCGCCTCGAGCCGGGCGATCGCCCGGCGACGCGCGAGGTCCTGCGTGGAGCTCTTCGCGAGCTTGCCCGCGCAGCTCAGCAGCACGGCCGCGAAATCCGCGGGAGCAGCCGCGCCACGGATCTCGTCGACGTGTGCAGTACCGAAACGCGCGCATCCCTCCACGTCCCCGGTGCCGGCGAGCGCGGATAACTTTCCGGCGAGCGCTTCGTCGCGACGAGGCCAGCGCGCGTCGACCTTCGCGAGGAGCTCGTCGTACAGCGCGAGGGCCTTGCGAGGATCACCGGCCGCGCGCGCGGCGCTCGCCTGCGCGAGCGTGTAGAGCGGATCCGACGGCGGCGCGGAAGCATCCATCACGCGCACCGCGTCCTCGATGAAGCCACGCATCTCGCGCACGGAAGCGGCGCCCGGCAGGTACGCGACGACGTCGCCTTTCGTGGGATCGAGGACGAAAAACGTCGGCCAGAAGCTCATCTTGTAACGCTCGAGGAACGCGGCAGACGACGGGCGATCGGTGTCGACTGCGGCGAACACCACGCGATCGGCGAGCGGGCGGAGCGCGGGATCGATGAGCACGTAGTTCTTCATGCTGAGGCAGGTGTGGCACCACGGCGCCCATGCATCGACGAACAGGGCCTTTTTTTCCACGCGCGCGCGGGCCATCGCGCCTTCGAGGTCGTCCTCGATGAAGACGAGCGGCGCCGCCGATGCGTGCTTCGGATCGACGGGCGTTGCCTTGGGGCTGTCGCTCGTCCCCGGAGCGCCCGTCGCGTTTGCAGAGCTGTCGGGCGTGCTCGGCACGGAGGGCTCGGGCGGCGCGGCCGAGGAGCATCCGGCGGCGAAGAGGAGCGTGGCGAGGAGGGTGCGAGGGCGAGCCATGAGGCCGAGTGTAGTGCCGAGCGGGCGCGTTTGCCCGAGCGAGAGCGTGCTCGCCCCGGCGACGGTTTGCGTTATGGTGGAGCCGGCATGAGCGAGCTCGAGGGGCGCTGCGGAAGTTGTGCCGCGTTCACGCGTCCACGCGAGGATTCACGGCTCGGACGCGTGGGGGACTGCGCGCTCGAGATCTATCCACCGCCGATCAAGCAGACGTCGACGTGTTCGCGGTACCGGCCGAAGGGCGGGGCTGCTCCGCCCCCTGCGCCGCGCGCGGCGGGTGAACCACGGCGGGGGCGCTCTCTCGCGATCGAGCCGCAACGGCGAGGACGCGACGCGGAGAGCCCGCGACCTTCGCCCTTCGCGGCGGAGGGGACCACGCAGGCCGCACGGGCGCCCGCCTTCTCCCCGGCCCATCCCCCGACGGCGCTTCCCACGGAGATCGACATCGACATGAACATCGACGAGTTCAGGCAGGTCTTGCGCGAGGTGCTTTCGGAGGAGCTCGGCCTCGGCCGCGAGGAGATGGGCGCGCGCTGGCAGGGCGGTGAGCTCGTGATCAAGCCCGGCAAGCCGGGCACGGCCGACAAGCGCATCCCGCTCGAGACGTTTTTCCACAAGATCGTGATGGTGCGCGACAAGCTCCGCCTGCTCGAAGCCAAGATCAACGCGCACGAGGGGCTCTCGGATGCGGACAAGGTCCAGCTCGAGGCTTACATCACGGGCTGTTACGGCTCGCTGACGACGTTCAACGTCCTCTTCGCGGAGCGCGAGGACTGGTTCGTCGGCGCGGCCAAGGACGGAGACGGCTGATGCGAACGGCTTCCTCGTTTTTGTGTGTCCTCGGCTTGCTCGCAGGCGGCTGCGCGAGCGAGGTGGACGGCGTGGACACGGAGGCTCGAGGCAACGGAACGACGAACGGTGCCAACGAAGGGCCGCTCGATCCGCCCGTGCTCGAGGATGTGATCCCGATGTCGAAGGTCCTGCGCGTCCGGTGGACGCTCTCGACTCGCTGCGACGAGGTGGAGGCCGAGCGGCGCACCGACGCGGAGACGTTCGCGCTGGCCTTCGCCGCGAAGGGCACGGACACCGATCACGTCGACGAAGGCGCGAACGAGGATCAGGCGTACACGTACCGCCTGCGTTGCGTGCGCGAGGAGGCGGCGTCGGGCTGGTCGAACACGCTCTCTGGAAATCCGTTTCTGGAATGACGTCACGTACGTAGAGCGCCGGCCTCCGCCTCCCCGGCGGCGCGCTCGCGGGCGCGTTTGCGGGCGGAGGCGCGCGCCCCCGGATGCCTCATTTCCCCGAGCGCGCGGCGAAGGGCGGCGGCCCAGAACGCAGCGAGCGCTTCGTCGTCCGTGACGAGGACGTCCATCGGCCCGTGATCGCTGTCGATCTCCACGGCGAAGAGATCGTCGCGCCGGGGCGTCGAGACGCGGACGACCTCTTCGAGCGCGATGGCCGCGCCGAGGCGACCCTCGGGCAGGAGATCGACCGCGCCCGTGCGGCTCACCCAGGGGGCGATGACGAAACGATCCCGGCCGACCCAGAAGAGCGGCGCGGAGAGGGCGCGGTACCGAGCGCCGAAACGCGCGACGCTGAGGGACGCGTAGGCCGCGAGCGTCACGAGCATCGCGGCCGCGACGAGGCCGACCGTGAGGTTGCGATCACCGGCGCGGAGGGCGCGCGCGGCCTGAATCCACAGGACGAGCGCGAGCGCAAGCAGGATCGTGCCGAGGACGGCCTTGCGGCGCGCGTTTTGCCGTGGCCCCTGGCTCTCGTGATCCCGCAGGACGAGGCGCTCGCCTTCGACACGCAGGGCGAAACGCGCGAGTTTTCCGGCGGGGAGCACGGGCTCCTCGGGATGGGGGCTCGGATCGCCCAGCGCGTGGATCGATCCCTCCCCTTCGAGCGGCTCGAGCGGCGCGGCGAAGGCCTCGGCGAGGGGTTTTGCGGAAGCGGCGACGCGGGCGCGCGCGCGGGCTTCGTCGACGTCGGCCGCGGTGGCGACGAGCAGGCGCCGCGGGACCTCGCTCGCCTCCGCGCGCTCCAGCTCGATCCAGACCGACGCCAGGGTGCGGCGGTTCGTGCAGGAGGGCGCGTCACAGCAGGGACGTTTTTCCGACCCGAGGACCAGCCGTGCCACGCGTGCGGCGCTCGGGCGCTCCCCTTCGTCGAGGCGGAGCGGGGCGAGGCGGACGTCGGCGCCGCCGAGGGTGCCACGAATCCAGATCGGCGCGACGGGCTCGGGCCCATGGCGGCTCGTCTCGCCGTCGAGGGGCAGCGCGGCACGGAGGAGGAAGGGGGCGGACGGCGGCAGGCGGGCGAGGGCGGCGGCGACCGAGCCGGGGGCCGCGAGGGCATCGAGGGCAGGCTCCGACGTCTCCGCGCCGAGGGCGGACAACGCGCGGGAGACGCCCGCATCGAGCTCGGTTCGAGGGGCCAGCGCCATGGCGGGGCGAGCCATGCCAGGGATCGGGAGAGGCGTAAAGCGGTGGCGGAATCGGGGGGGACGTCAGCCTTTCCAGCTCAGCGCCGGCGTCGCCTCCGGGCGAGCGCGGCGAGGCCCAGGCCGACGACGGCGAAGGCGCCGAGCCTGCCTTGGGTGCCTTCGACGGCGCACCCGCAGCCGCCGGAGTCTTCGAGCCGCGGGCCGTCGGCCTCTTCGTCGGGATCCTCGCCGTTCCAGGCGCCGCTCGCCTGGCTGCCGCCCGATCCCGATCCGTTGCTGCCGCTGCATTCGATGGGGCAAGAATTCGCGCAGATGTTGCAGATGCACCCCGTATAAGCCTGGTAGGCCTCGACGCCGGCGGGGTATTGCGTCTTGCAGGTGGCGAGGCAGGCGTCGTATTCGGCCGAGGTGCCGGTCGGGCAGGCGGCTTCGCAGTTGTAGAGGCCGACGCAGGCGCCATTGCAACCCATGGCCTGCGCGGTGCATTCGTTCTTGGCCGCGTTCGTGGTGCACGCGCCGCAGCTCGGGATGCCCGAGCCCGGGGGGTACAAGGTGCAGACGCCGTCGGTGTCGTCCTGCTCGATGGAGGCGATCGCATTGCCGCCGTCGTAAAACGGCTCCATCGTCGCGCCGCCCGCCTGGGAGTGGCCAAGGCCAAGGAAATGGCCCTGCTCGTGCGTGGCAATGGACAGGGTGTCGACGGGGCTGCCCCCGACGCAATTGCCGCCCGGGTTCACCGCGGAGTCGTACCAGCAGAATCCGACGTTGTTGAAGACGATGTCGCCGTCGGAGAGGATCTGATTGCCCTCTCCATCGGGCGCCCATACCGGCAACGTGACGCCGATGACCGAATCCACGGGGCCGAGCTCGCCGGGCCACGAATCGGGTTTGTTGATCCAGAGCAGGACGTTTTTGTTGTCGCTCGCGTTGTACGTGCCGCCGGGGAGATCCCCGACGAGCAGGGCCGCGAAATCGGTGCATTCGGGTGTGCCCCACGAGGCGAACCCGTCGATGAGCCGCTGCTTCGCGGTCGCGGCGATCTCGGGCGGGAACGAGGCCTCGTTGATGTAATACTTGACGGGGAGCAGGCCCCAGACTGGATACGGCGGGCCCTCGAGGCCCGTCCAGGCGCGCGCGTCGGTGGACGCAGAGAGCAGCCCGAGGGACGTCGCGAGCGCGGCGAGCAGGGTGGTAACACGGGGGGACTTCATTTCATTTCCCTCCCGCGAGGCGGACCACGTCGGTCATGAGGGATTCGACCGGCTCCGGCTTCTCCACGTGCACCGAGGGCTGGAGCTTGCCGCTCTTGTAACGGACGAGCTCGACCCCTTCGAGATCCCGCTGCGCCATTCCTTTGACGTCCACGTGGTACACGGAGAGCGCGAGCGCCGTGAAATACAGTTTTCCTTTGTCGTCACGGCGCAGGAAGACCACCGCGTCCTCGCCGGAACGGAGCGCCCCGTCGCCGAGGACCTTCTGCGTCTTGCCCTGGTACGTCCCGCCGAACTGCTGGACGACGA
>JANMGF010001086.1:0-1372 GCA_031374535.1 Polyangium sp. (in: bacteria) | reverse complement strand
AGAGGTCGCCGTCCGTGATCTGCTCGGTGTCACGGCCGGGGTGCATGCGGCGATAGGCTCGCTTGAAGTCGATGATCTCGTGCTCCGCGATACGCTTGAAGTCGTCGCTGAGCGAGCCGCCGGATTCGAGCTCGGCGCTGTCCACGAGGATGGTATTGGGCCGCCCGAGCCTCTGGCCGTCCTTCACGTTGCTGAAGAGGGAAAACCTGCCCGGCGCGACGATCTTGCTCCCGTCGGGGCCGGGTTTATCGTAACCCCCGACGTATTGATACACGAGCTGCGAGACGGCCGTGTTGTTGCAGACGACGATAAAGACGGGCGGCATACCGGCGCTGTGCGGCCCACGCGTGGACTCCCAGCGGCGGTAGAGCTTTTCGTAATTGGAGTAGAGGCTTTCGAGGGCGCCCTCAAGCTCCTTGGGAAGGACGGGATCCTTGCCCTCGGCGTCCTTGGCGGTGCGTTTCTTGGGGAGCGCGTCGCGGATGTGGGGCCAGAGCTCGCGATAGATGGGCTGCTCGCTCTTCAGCGAGTTGTCCGAGACGGGGACACGCGGGACCTTGACGACGCCGGCTTCGATGGCATCCACGAGCGCGAAATCGCAGACGACCCACGGAAACAGGGTGCCCTCGGAGTAACCCGAGCCGCGGAGGAAAAACGGGGTCGCGGAGAGATCGAGCACGCCGAGGACGCGCTGCTTGCCCTTGCCGGTGACGGCCGCGCGGGAAGCATCCTTGCGTCCGAAATGGCGGTGGACGTGCTCAATGCCGGTGATCCAGATCCGGGCCTCCTCCTCGCGCGCCTCGACCTCTTTGCGATCGTCGCCCGTGAGTTTCTCCTCGATCTTTTTTCCGCGGTAACAATGATGCGCCTCGTCATTCAGGACGACGACGTCGTGCCGCGGGTCGAGGCCACCACAGACGCGGCGGACCATCTCGGCAGGCGTCTCGGTGAACGGGCTCGGGACGCCGGCCTTCTGAAGGATCTCCTTGGTGAGCTTCGGCGCTTCGAGTTTTTCTCGAAGCTGGAATGCGTGATAATTCGTGATGACGATCCGGAGCTGGCCGAGAGATTCCCGGAGGTCCGCAGGGACGAGGTCGAGCCCCTGGAAATAGTTGCCCGGATCCTCGGGCAAGAGGACGCGCAGGCGATCGCGGATCGTGATGCCGGGCGTGACGACGAGAAAATTCGAGGAAAACCGCTTGTCCTCGGGATTGGCGAGCTTGTTGAGCCCCTGCCATGCGATGAGCATGGCCATGACCACGGTTTTTCCGCTGCCCGTGGCCATCTTGAAGGCGAGCCGGTAGAGGAGCGGGTTGTGATCGGCCTGCGCTTGCTCGAGGAGCGTCGCGCCGAACTTGTCGCCGAGCGGGCG
>JANMGF010001074.1:0-1736 GCA_031374535.1 Polyangium sp. (in: bacteria) | reverse complement strand
GCGGAACGCGTATCACGCCGGGATACGCGCCCGACTTCCGCATCGTCGCCACCGTCGGATACGCGTTCCCGATCAAGGACACGAACCCGCCCTCGCCGAACAAACGTTTCAAGACCGATCGTTACGCCGAGCACGGCGCCGACACGGACAAGGACGGGTTGCCGGACGACATCGATCTTTGCCCGACGGATCCCGAGGATCACAAGCCGCCGAACACGGACGACGGTTGCCCCTCGCTCCCCGATCGTGACGGCGACGGCATCCCCGACAACGTCGACAAGTGCCCCGACACGCCCGAGGACTTCGACAAGGTCGACGATCAGGACGGCTGCCCCGAGGACGATCCCGACAAGGACGGCATCGGCGACGCGAAGGACGCTTGCCCGAAGGAGCCCGGGGACGCGAACCCGGACGCCGAGAAAAACGGCTGCCCGAGCTTCATCCGAAGGGTCACGGGATCCAACGAGATCCAGATCCTGAAGAAGGTCGAGTTCACCACGGGCAAGTCGACGATCTTGCAGCAGAGTTATCCGATCCTCGACGAGGTCGTGCGCCTGCTCAAGGTGAACCCCGAGATCAAGCACCTCGCGATCGAGGGCCACACGGACAACCGCGGCTCCGACGATCTCAACGAGAAGCTCTCGACCGATCGATCGAACGCCGTAATGGACTACATCGTCAAGAAGGGCGGCATCGCGGCGGAGCGCTTGAGCGCGCAAGGCTTCGGTCCGCGCCGCCCCATCGCCGACAACAACACGGTCGATGGACGGCAGAAGAACCGGCGCGTCGAGTTCCACATCCGCGAGAAGGCGCCGGATGCGGAGAACCCCAGCAAGTAAAGCCCTCCTCGCGCTCCTCCTCGCGTCCGCCGTGCCGGTCCTCGGCGCGGGGTGCGAGAAGGAGCGCGGCTCGCCCTACGCGTGCGCGTGCACGTTCCTCACGGACTTCGACGACGCCTCCGTCCACGAGGTGACCGTGTGCTCCCCCTCGGACGAGCGTGCGCCGGATTTTGCGCGCGGATGCGCTCAGTCCGCCGTGCCAGCGCCGGTGGAAAAATGTAGCTGCAAGGTCGTAAAAGAGGCCGGGACGTGTGAGGTGGGGCTCTGCCGGAATCGGACTCGCGGCGAGTGAGATCGGGCGTGTATCGCGGCTCCACGCGGGCCGTCGAAGAGGGCACAATGGCCATCATGAAGCTCGCCCCCGCCCTGGTGCTCGCCCTCTTCGCCGTCCCCGGCGTCGCGCTCGCCGCCGAGGTGGTCTCCGTCGAGAAGGCCGCGAAGTCCGAAGCCTCGAACGCGCCCAAGGGGTTCGTCACCGTCGCCTGCAACCCGGGCTGCGAGAGCGTGATCGTCGACGGCCGCTCGATCGGGCCTTCGCCGATCGTGCGCGTAGAGCTGCCCGCGGGGACCCACAAGCTCACGCTGCGCCGCAAGGGGCATCAGGAGAAGACGGTCGACGTGGTGGTGAAGGCGGGAGAGCTCGCCTCGCTGAACGTCAAGATGGCCCAGCAAGCGGCGCCTCCCGCGGAGCCGCCGGCCGACATCGCGGCGAGGGTCGCGGCGAAGTTGATCAGGGCCGACGGGTTTCTTTCGGTGCTCTGCGATCCGGCCTGTGATCAGGTGATCGTCGACGACAAACGCAAGCTCGGGCCCGGGCCACACACGAACGTGTCGCTCGCCGCAGGCGAACACAAGCTCACGATCCAGCGCAAGGGAGCGCCCGACAAGGTGATGACG
>JANMGF010000980.1:0-2339 GCA_031374535.1 Polyangium sp. (in: bacteria) | reverse complement strand
CGAAAGACTCCGAGGGAGACACGAAGCCCAAGCTGCTCGACTTCGGCATCGCGGCGGTCACGTCCGAGTCGCAGAGCCGCGAGGGCAAGCTCACCAACGCGGGCATGATCCTCGGCACGCCCGAGTACATGGCCCCCGAGCGCGCGACGTCCTCGGATGCAGGCCCGCCGGCCGACCTCTACGCGCTCGGCGTGATGCTCTTCGAGCTGCTCACGCAGCGCCTCCCCTTCGACGCGCCGAGCCCCGCGCAGATCCTGAACAAGCACATGCTCGAGCCCCCGCCGCGCCTCGCGGAGTACCTGCCGTCCGCGCCGCCCGTGCTCGATCAGCTGATCTTCGACCTCATGGCGAAGAACCCCGAGGGCCGCCCCGTCGACGCGCACCGGGTCCTCGCGGCGCTCCAGGAGGTCAGCGAGGGCGCGCAGATCGGCGTGCCGCCCGAGCAGGAGTTCGCCCCCATGCCACCCCCGCGCCCCTCGGCTGCGGCCGCGGCCCAGCGCTGGGGCACGCGGGTCGAGGTCGTGGAGCGACTGCTCGGAAAAACGTACAGCGGCGCGTTGCCGGTCGAGATCGCGCGGGCGCTCGAGTCGATGAAGGCGCACGTGAAAGAGCTCGGGGAGCTGCGGGCCCGCGGCCTCGAGGAGCAACGCGCCCTCGACCTCATCCACCGCGAGTGGAAGGAGGGCCGTTTCCGGCAGGGAAAGGCCATGGATCGGCTCACGGCGGACATCTCGCGGACGCGGGAAGAGGCGCGCGCGACCCGGGCGGGCGTGGCGCCGCTGGCCACGGCGGCGAGGTCGTTCAGTCCACGGGTGCGAGAGGCGCATCGCGAGGTCGTCTTCTGGGAGGGCCGGAGCGGCTTTCGCGAGCCTTCGCGTGAGCTCGCCGCGGCCTACCGCGCGATCGCCGATCTCGTGGATCTCTGGACGAACGCGCGCCACGCCGAGCTCGAGGTCGAGTCGGCCGCGGTCGAGAAAGAGCGCGCCGTGGCCGAGGTGGATCAGCAGATCCGCGAGCTTCGCCACAGCCTGGTCATCGCAGATCGGGCGATGGAAGATCGCAAAGCGAAGCACTTCGTGGCCCTCGCGGACGTGGGTCGTCGGGCCGAGCGGCTGGAGCTCGAGCTCTTGCACCACGCGGGGCGGATCTGCATGCCTCTGCGCGGGCGCGCCGACCTGGCGCCGTTTTTCGCCGAGCTCGCGGGAGGCGTGCCGGCGGCGGCGGCTCCGCTCTGAGGCCCGGATCGTGGGCCCCTTGGAATCATCACGTATGCGCGGGCCGCGTTGTGGCATCATCGTGCGGAGCTCGCGAAAAGCATGCCGGGGAAGGTCAAGCAGATCATCGACGCCATCGTCGCTCACCGATCGCGGGGCAACCCGACGATGGCGGGGTTCGTCCGGGCGAAGCTCATGCTGAAGGGCATTGATCCCACGCAACACACGGACTCCTCGTCCGACGATGCCGACGTCCTGCGCAAGCTCGAGACCCTCGCGCGCGAGCTCGGCGTCGACCTGCCCAGCCCCAGCTCCGGCGTGTCCTGGCGACCGCCGCCGTCCTCGGGCAACCATCACCGCTAGACCCTCGATCGACGGCGCGAGGAGAAGCGTAACGTGCCCGTTCGAACTGCCCATGCGACCGAGACCGGCGCAGACGAGGTCGCTCGCGTGATGCGTGATGCCCTCGCGCCGGCCGAGCCCGTCGTGGTCCTCTCCTTTGCCGGCGGCGCTCGGGATCCCGCCGCGCTCGCGCAGGCAATGCAGTGCGCGTTTCGTGGGCCACGTCAACCAGACGGCCACGATGCTCCTCTTCGGCTGAACGCTTCACGACGCGCGCCCCCGACGGGGGCTTCCGGCGGGCGCTCGTGGGCTCCATCAGCCCTTCCATGGCGTTCGAAGGGATCGTTTTCGACGTGGATGGCGTGCTCGTCGATTCGCCGCACGAGCGAGCCTGGCGGGAGACCCTCGAGGTGCTCATGCGGGGCCCCTGGCACGACATCGCGCCCGCGACGCGTTACGCCCCCGAGCGCTTCGACACGACCGTCTACCTGAAGCAGCTCGCGGGCAAACCACGCGAGGAGGGGGCGCGCGCGGTGCTCTTGCACTTCGGCGTACCCGACGCCGAGCGCCGCGCGGTCGAGTACGCGGCGCGCAAGCAGGAGCGGATCCTGGGGCTCATCGAGGCGGGCGCGTTTGATCCGTTCCCCGACGCGCTCCGCTTCGTGCTCGCGATCCGCGCGATGGGTTTGCCGATGGCCGTGGCGTCGTCGTCAAAAAACGCGAACGAGCTGCTCTCGCGGATCGTGATCCCCGAGCCCAACCCGGGCCTCCGGCCGGATCCCC
>JANMGF010000970.1:0-5834 GCA_031374535.1 Polyangium sp. (in: bacteria) | reverse complement strand
ATGGATTCGGTCCCCATGGTGGGCGCGGGGGCCGCGAACTACCGGGTTCGCTGGGCGTACCTGCCGTGAGGGGGGCGCGTTTTTCGATTCTTGCGGCTGCCTCGTTCTCCGCGCTCGCCGCGTGCGGGCCTTCGGGCGCGGAGGTCCTACCCCTGGACGTTCACGAGCCTTCCCTCGCGCCGCTCGACCGGCCCGATACGCCGGGCAATGGGCTCCAGTTCAACTTCGAGCCGGGGGACGTGGTGGAGACGTTCCCTTCGGCCTCGGGGAGGTTCCTCGTCCATTTCACGCTCGCCGGGCTGAACGCCGTGCCGGCGGCGGACGCCGATGTTTCGGGGACGCCCGATTTCGTCGAGCAGGTGGCCGCGGTCTACGACGAGGCCCTCGACCATTACGAGGCCATGGGATTCCGGCCGCCGCGGAGCGACGAGGGCCTGCCCGACAATGGGGGAGATGGCCGGTTCGACGTTTACCTGGTCGATTTCGCGGGCATCGGCGACGGCGTCTACCAGACGGACACGTGTGGGATCGAGGAGCCGGATCCATGCGCCGGCTACATGGTCCAGGAGAACGATTACAAGGATTACGGCTACCCCTCCACGCTCGTCGCGAACCGGATCCTCGGCAGCCACGAGCTTTTCCACGCCATCCAGGCCGCCTACGACAGCACGCAGGGCAGCATCTTCGGCGAGGGGACCGCGGTCTGGGCCACGGAGACGTTTGATCCCGCGCTCCCGGATTTCGAGTCTTTCATCGACGGTTATCTCGACAACGCCGACCGCTCGCTCGACGTGCCCCTGCCCGGCCCCGTGGATCCGTTCAGTTATGGAAGCGCGATCTTCTTCCAGTTCCTGGAGGAGCGATATGGCGACGGCACGATCCGCGCGCTCACGGAGAGGACCGAGGACGGGGCGAACGGCGTGGCCGATCCGAAATGGCTCGACGCGATCGATCCGATGCTCGCCGCGACGGCCTCTGCGTCGTTCCCCGAGGCCTTCGTGGATTTCGCCACGTGGAACCTCTTCACGGCCCAGAGCGCGGATGCGACGCGTGGGTATACGAACGGCGCCAAATATCCGCCGTTGAAGATGGAGAGCGTCGTCGCGCCGTACACGGATCTGCTGCGGGTGTTTTACGCATCCACACAATACTACCGGCTGGCCGTGGGCGGACGTGGGCAGATGACGGCAGCGCAGGCCACGCCGGACAATGCCACGGATCAGGTCGACGATCTCACGTTGCTGCTCGTGACGCGGACGGACACCACGTTTGGCCCCGTCGCGCGGGCCCTCGACGTACGCGCGGGCGCCGAGCCGATCGATACGAGCAGCGCCGATGAGCTCGTGGTCGCCGTGGTGAACACGTCCCTCGCGGGGAATTCACGCAAGCCCACGCTTTGCATCGGATCCCCCGACGAGGTCGAGACGTGCAAAACCGCCGTCCTCGATCCCGGAAGCGGAGGCGGGGGCGGAAGCGGAGGCGCAGGCGGAAGCGGCGGCGGGGGCGGAGGCGGAAGCGGCGACGATCCCGGCGGCTGCGGATGTTCTCTCGCACCCGCGCCCGAAGGCCCCGGCCTCGCGGCTTTCGGGGCCGTCGTGCTCCTCGGTCACCGCCGCGCGCGTCGCCGCAAGGCAAGACCCAGGGCCATGACCGCATAAAACGCCCCTGGTTTCCACGTGGTTCCCCCCGCCTGGCCCGCGCGGCACACGCACGCCGCGTCCTCCTCCACAGGCGGGGGCGGCGTGATCGGAGGCGGATCTACCAGCCCAAGCGCGACCGTCAGCGCCCGGACCGGGTCGACGATTCCATACCCGAACACCTTGTCGTGCCCGGACGCGTCGGGCGAGGCATAAGGCGCGGGGCGCGCGGTCTTGACGAGCAAATCCACGATCTCGGCCGAAGTCTTCTCGGGCGCGGCGCTCGCGATGAGCGCGGCCACGCCGGCGGCCACGGGGCACGCGGAGGATGTGCCGCCGAAGTTGATGGTGTAATCCGTCGGATCGAGCCCACCCGGGCCCGTGATGTCGGTCGTGAGTGTGCCGATGGGCGCGACGAGGTCGATGGGAGCGCCGAAGTTCGTGAAGGATGTTTTGTCGTCGAACTGGTTGATGGCGCCAATGGTGAGGACTCCACGCACGGCGGCGAGCTCATGGTCCGCGATCTCGCGATTGTCGTTGCCGGCCGCGAAAAGCACGACGGCGCCCTTGCCGCCGCGGCCATTGTCGAAGACGTTGTCGATGGCGTCGCGGAGCGTGGACGGCACGGGCGTGGGCTCGACGTACCCCCAGCTGTTCGAGACCACGGCGGCGCCCGTTTGCAGGGCGAAATCGAAGGCCTTGATGGGCGCCGAGAGCGGCGTGTCGGCGTCGGCGAGCATGCGAACGCAACGCAGGCGGCATGCGGGGCAGGCGCCCGCGATTCCGATCCCGTTGTTCGTGGCCGCGCCGATGATCCCGGCGCACGCGGTGCCGTGCTCGGCCCCCGCATAGGCCGGGTCGTAACTCGCGTCCTCGTCGCCGTCGACGACGTCGGCCCCGGGGTCGAGTTTTGCCTGGAGATCGGGGTGCGTGAAATCGCAACCGCTGTCGATGACGACGACGGTGGTGCCCGGATCGCCCTGCGTGAGGCCCCAGGCCTCGGTCATCCGCATGCGTTCCTCGTCGAGGTACCATTGCCCCGAAAAACGCGGGTCATCCGGGACGAAAGGTGCGCTTCGGCGCTCCATACGGACGTAGACGTTCGGCACGGCGTCGCGGATGCCCTCGTGACGGGCCTCGGCGGTCGCGAGGCGCGCGGCGATCGAGAGGCCGTCCTCGCCGGCCGTGTCCTCGACGAGATAAAGGCCGATCGAAGGCATGAGGGGCTCGACGAGGCGGAGGCCGCGACGCGTGAGAGCATCTTCGCCGCCGGGATCGAGGCGCACGACGGCCGTGTGATCGACCGAGGCCTGGAAGGAGCGCGCGCCGTAGCGGAGACGTACGGGCTGGAGGCGTCTTCCGAGGGGATCGAGGGCCGGGGCGCCGAGACGCTCGGCCGTGACGGCGCGGTCTCCGTCGAGGAACGAGATCTCGATGGGCGCGGCGAGCACCGCGGGCGCGTGGACGAGCGCCGCGAGCGCGGGGAACATCGTGAAGCCAAGGAAGCCAAGGGGGCGATGGGGACGCATGCTGGAGAGTCTACGCCGATCCGGACCGTGCCGGGGCCTTGACGCGGCGCGCTGGCTGATGTCTTTTACGCCTGCAATGTCCTGCATTCGTTTCGCCCTTCCGCTCGCCGTCGCCGTTTCCCTCGTCGCTTGCCAGGACGGGGGCGTGAACCCGCCGCCCACCGCTTCGGCCACCGCCCTCGCCCCCGCGCCGACCGGGAGCGGATCGGCGGCGCCCGCGAGCTCGGCCCTCGGCGCGGAGCTCCCGCGGCCGAAGCGTCGCAAGACCCGCGAGGCGCCGAGCCCCGAGAAGATGCGCGAATACCGGAAGCACCTCACGGAGGGCCGGCTCTTCGGGGGGAAATCGCAATGGCCCGAGGCGATCAAGGAGTTCGACAAGGCGCTCGCCGTGGTGCCGGGCGACGCGCCCGCGCTGACGGAG
Source organism: Polyangium sp. (in: bacteria) (assembly GCA_031374535.1). Lineage (GTDB taxonomy): Bacteria > Myxococcota_A > Polyangia > Polyangiales > Polyangiaceae > Polyangium. Next base: position 2,247 of record JANMGF010000970.1, on the reverse strand, counting down.
CTCGGCTGGGCGGCCTTCAAGGCCGGGGAGCTCGAGCGGGCGAAGAAGTCGAGCGAGGAGGCCCTGGGCCGCACGACGAGCCCGAAGATCAAGGCGATGGCGCATTACAACCTCGGCCGCATCGCCGAGGAGCGCAAAGACCCGGCGGCGGCGATCGAGCAGTACCGGAAATCCCTCGCGCTCCGCCCGAACGAGACCGTGCAGAAGAGGCTCGACGAGCTTTCGAAAAAAGAAAAAACGACGGCGGTCCCTGCGGCCTTGTCCCTGCCCTGCCAGACGCCGTCGGTCAACATGGCGGACGTCTGCGCGTGCCTCACGAAACCCGCGTCGGGAGAGTCAGCGGAGCCGAAGACGTGCGCGCCGGCGGCGGAGCCGAAGCTCGGCCGGACCGATATCACGCTCATCGAGGCCGAGACGGCGCTCCTCCAGACGGATTGGCTGCTCGTCGCCAAGGGTGAAAAGGGCTTCGTGCCCTTCGCCAGGCTCGGCGGGGCGTACAACCCAGGCGCGTTCGGCATTTACGAGGAGTTCGTCGTGTCGTCGGTGACCGAAAAGACGGCCGGCAAAACGACGGTGCTCTGGTTCGAGACGAAACACGATCGGCACGACACGGACATGGGGATCGACGAGTTCGAGGAGGAGACGACGCGGCGCGTGACGATCTGCGTGCCTCCCCAGGACAAGACGAAGGAATGGAAGTGCCCGCTCACGGTGCCCGTGGAGGGGTCGTTCGTGCGCGACCGGCTGCAGATGGAAGGGTTCACGCCGGACGCCGAGACACGCAAGCTCATGACCAAGGGATTGCCGAACAAGCAATCGTGGTCGCTCGAGGTGAAGCTCGGGGACGGGAAAGCGGAGGTGAGTGTCACCACGGGGAAACCGCCGGCCGAGGTGGCGGCGCTGGTGGGGTCCCATCCGCTGTAGGGGCTACTTTCGGCGGCGGCGCAGGGCCACGACGGCGCCCTTGCGGTGGGTCGGCGCGTCGTCCTCCGGCGGCAAGGCCACGACGAGGCGCTCGATCGCGGGCAACGCTCGCGTGGCGGCGCGCTCGGCCCCGAGCTCGTCGAAGGGGCCCGGGTAGACGAGGAGCAGGACGTAGATCGTCGCGAACGAGCGCGCGAGGTAACCGAGGCCCTCCTCGAGCACGGCCTCGTGCAGGTGCTCGCCGCGATGGAGCTCCGCCAAAAGCGGGTTCTTGCGGATACGCCCGATGGCCGCGCGCGTGAGCAAGACACGACGCCCGACAGCCTCCCGATCCTCGACCGAAAGGGGCGCGAGCTCGTCGACCGGAGGCACGAGGCGCAAGGGGCGCGCGACGTGATCGTTGTCAGGCTCCTTGCGTTCGACCGGTGGAAGCGAGATGTTTCCAGGCCTACTGAGGAGCTCGATCCACGAGATGCCTGCTTCGTGGGCGCGGGAAAAAGTCTCGGCGACGCGGGCCTCGGCTTCAGGGTCGTCGGTGCCCGTGGGGGCCTCGGAGGCGCCCCAGATGACGGGCGAGGTGGCGTCGATGACCAGCACGGCGAGGGCGCCTGCCCGGCCGGCGAGCGCCGAAAGCTCGGCACGGAGGGCCTCGGCCGGACCGGGGCGCGGGCGCGGGACCTCGGCAGCGACCTCACTGAAGAGGTCGGCGAAGGACTCGATGATCGTCGCGAGCCTCGTCCGCTTGTCCGCGAGATCCAGGATCGGCGCGGCGAAGCTCAAGACGAGCTCTCGGCCACGGCCGAGGTCCCAGCGCAGGGTGCGATCGTCCTCGTCTGGTTCGGCGTCGGTGCCGCTCGGGACGATCTCGACCGAGGTGGCATCGAGCTCCCGCTCGAGGATGGTCGCGAGGCGGTTTCGCGTAGCAGTGGTCATCCGCGCCGCACTCTACCCGAGGGCGTCCCATCGTCCAATTCAACGCGTCATCGGAGCCCGTGGCGGCGGAGCAACTTCAGCAGGAACGGCCGATCCATCCGGACGATGCGTGTGGTGGCCCACGTGGACGGCGCTCCGCGCGCCTCCAGGGAAACGACCGGCCGGGCTCCCTCGTGGATTCAGTTGCTCGCGAGGAGTGAATGGAAGGCGGCGATCGTGAGCCGCTCGGGATCGGCCACGCGCCCGGCGGCGAGCTGCTTGCCGCTGCGATAACGGATGCCGACGCCGTCGTGCGCGAATTCGCTGAGCTCGATGAAGGAGCGGTTCTGCCCTTTCTCGAACACGCGCGCGACGAAAAGGACGTGTGAGACGCCGCGCTCGTCGGGTCCG
>JANMGF010000929.1:0-1292 GCA_031374535.1 Polyangium sp. (in: bacteria) | reverse complement strand
CCAGGGCAAGCCCTGGACGCAGGGTTGAAAAACTGCGCGATGCGCAGTTTTTCAAGCAGGCCGGCGAAGAGGCCGAGGATGAGGGCGAAGCGTCCGATCACCTCGCACAAGACCATCGGCAGACGCTCAGGTTCGGATCGTGATCGGCGTCTGGATGGGCTGCTGGGGCACAGCGAGGCGCAACATGTCCATGGCCGCCGGAAGGGCCTGGATGGACGCCTGCGGGCTCGTCGGGCTTTCGCTGTCATCGAACAACTCCAACACGATGCCCACACGCTGCTGGGAGGACACGGCCATTGCCGGCGGGTATTCCCCGATCTCCTCGTACTCGACCTCGACGACCCAGGACGAGTCGGCGACGACGAAGCCTTTTTCCTCTAGCGCCTTGAGGGAGATGGGGTGGAGTCGATCGATCAACGGGTAGGCGCCGCGCGCGTTGCCGCCTCCACGCAACGCAGCTTCCCCGCCGAAGGGGCGCACCTTGAGCGCCACTTTTCTGCAAGCCCACGAATCCAACAGGGCAATGTTGACCGGCGTGTTCCAGGCGCATACCACCCGAAGCATCGGCGCTGATGCCTTTTTCAACCACTCTTGCGGTATCGGGAACTGAGCGCGGTTCACGCTCTTGGCGGCTTGCAGCACCGTCTGCCATACGAAGACCGCGGAATGCTCGAGCGGTGCGCGGACACGCCCCGCCGTCGGAAAGCCTTTTCCCAGCGACCGCTGTGCCAGTCGATCGTAGGCACCTTGCAGCAAAGGTCGTCGAGCCACCAGATTCAGCCATGCCTTGACGGTCGCGCTGAACGGCGCAGATGTCGGCGCGCAGTGTTGCGCTAGCTCCTTGAGCACCCAGGCCGCCTCGCGCGCGACGAGCGGCGCTGCCAACGAGGTGCCGACATAATCCTCCCAGACGCCTTCGGCGCTGCACACCCACGGCCCTGTCCCATAGGCCTGATCATAGCTATCCGAACAATCGCCGCCGGGAGCGCTGAATCCAGGCACGGGCGATTCACAGAGCCCGGGGCCGATTCTCGTGAACGGGCTCGGAGCACCCACAACCCTCGCGACAGAGTCGGGCGCCAGCGTATCGACGTAGGCCCCGCAGACGATGCCGTTGAAGGAGTGGGCCGCGGCACCGAGCCCCCATCGAGGATCATCCACGTGATTTGGATAGGACTCTGACGGGATCAACCCCGGCGTAGAGTTTCCGGCAGCGATCACAAGAAGGATATCTCTAGCGAAGGCGAAATTGTCCAGGTTCTGGAGCTGCATAAGGTGCTCGCGGCGCGCCA
>JANMGF010000872.1:0-7103 GCA_031374535.1 Polyangium sp. (in: bacteria) | reverse complement strand
GCCGGAGCGGCGAACCGGACGGCGCGGAGGCGTCGAAAGGCAAGGATTCCATGGGAATCGTCAAGTGCGGGCCGAGATCCATGGCCGTTCGGCTCATCGTGAGGGCCGAGGAATCACTTCGTGCTTCCAGGTTCGGCCGCACGTGGCGGAGGAAGGTCACGCCGCGGACGAGCTCCATCGTCAGGTAGAACCGGCCGTCGTCGAAAAAAAGCTCGTGCAGGCCGACGATGTTTTCGTGACCGACATCGGCCAAGGCCCGGAACTCCTGCTTGAACGCATAAAGCGCGGCCGGATCCATGGAGAGCAGCGCCTTCAGGGCCACGTCCGATCCGAGGAGCCGATCAAACGCCTCGTACACGACCCCGAAGCCGCCCTGCCCGAGGCAACGGCGGATCGAGAAGCGCCGGCTGAGCGCCTCGGAGACGGGCGGCATTTGCGCGAGATGGTCCACGACCTCCCCTTTCGATTTCGAGTCCGTCCCCTAGCTAGCCTCGCTTCACCGGGGCCGCAGGATCAAGTCGAACGTCGGAAAAAAATCGTTCGACCGCACGGGATTTCTACGCCATTGCCCGTTCTCCCCTTTTTCGAGGACCTTTTCCCGCTGGTCGTAGTTGTACCAGATGCCCCCGAGGGCCAGGCGCACCGTCTTTCCGAGCCCGATCTCGATCCCGACCTCGGCGCTCGCGTAGAACGGCGAACGGAGCGGGTATGGGCTCCTTCCGATGGCATACCCGTTCACGGCGGCGCGAGCCCGGAGCCAATCGAGGATCGCGTAATCGTAGGAGAGGCCGGTCCGGACGCGGAATCCGTTCAGGGCCGGCGCAAACAGCAGCTCGATCGGCGCGTACGTCTCGAGGGGCGTCGCCGGATTGTCGCCGAGCGGCACGCCGACCGTCGTCTCCAGCCGGCCCGTCAAGACCCCACGTTCACCGCCCGAAATCCAGAGCCCCGCGGTCGGCGCGAGCACCCAGCCGGGCCGTTGCCCCGAGATCCCCCAGGTCGGAAAAAGATACCCCTGCGTGATCCGCATGGCGCCCGTCGGCACCGAGAGCCCGTATTCGCCCGTGACCACGACACCCTTGCCGAGACGCCCGAGCTCGCCGCGGACCGTCAGGTTCGGCGAGAGCAGGAGCCAGGGCACGATCATCGTCCGGAGCTCCCAGCCCTTGCCGAGCCCGAGCTCGAACGGCGACATGAGCCCCGCGGAGAGTTTTCCTTTCTCGAGGACACGCGCCGTCTCGCGGGCGGGCATGGACTCGGCCGCGGCGAGAGCCGGCAAGACCAGCGCGGCGAGGCCGAGCACCGCACCAAGCGCTCTTTTCACGGCGCACCTCCGCCGAGGACCCACGTCCCCACGACGGGCGCGTGATCACTCAAATACAGCGGATTGCTCTGGATCCCGAGCCTGCCCGGCTCTTGCAGGACGTCGGTCGAGCCCGGGGCCCAGGCGTCGGCCTTCGTGACGAAGAGATAATCGAGCGTGCGGTTCCAGAACTGTGGATTGCCCTCCGCGTCGTCGTGCAGAGGACCGGCCACGGTATGCGTGAAATACCGCTCCTGCTCCTCCTCCGTGTCGCCATACGCCGCGAGGCTCACCCAGGGGACGTAATCGTCGTAAAACTTTTGCATGACCTCGGGTGTATACGGGGGCTGCTGGTACTCGGTGCCGATCGAGCTCGGGTGCTCGTCGGGGAAAAGCACGAGCTTCCGGGCGGTGGGGGGAAGCTCGTTGAAATCGCCGCCGACCACGAAGGGCCGGGGCTCTTTCTGGATCTCGTCGTAGATCTGCTGGATTTGCCGGCCTTTCGTGCCATCGACGTCGTAGGCCTCCGTGTGCACCACGTACGTGGCGACGTCCCGGCCCGCGCCCACGTCGATGACGGCGCGGCCGATCATGCGGTGGAGGTAAAACGTGCTCGTGACCGCGTCCTGATCGGTGCGATCCTCCTGGCGGATCCGCTCGGCGAAGGTGATGGGGTATTTCGAGAAGATCGCGTTTCCGAGGTCGATGCGGCCGACGCCTTCGGACGGAGCGTACCGCGTGTCCCAGGTCTGGATGTAGGCGGCGTAATTGAGGCTCGTGCCCTCGAGCATGCCCTGTACCATGTCGTAATAGGCGCTCCGCCGCGAGTTCACCTCGATTTCCTCGGTCATGAGGATATCGGGGTCGTACTCGTTCACGAGGCGGTAGAGGTCTTCCATGTTGGCGACCACCTCCGCGTGGGTCATCTGCACGCGGTCGCCCCAGAAATCGAACCAGAAGTCGATCCGCGCGGCGCCGTACTTCACGTTCCAGGCCATCACCTTGAGCGCGGCGGGCGCGGGATCGGCGGGCGGCACGATCGCGCTCCGCGTCGTGACCGGGACCTCCTGGCGCACGAAATCGAGATCATCGGCGACCGGCTCGCACGCCGGGAGCAAGGCAGCCGTGACGAGCGCAGGGATCGAGAGCCCGAACGCCGCCGGAAAGCGGGAGAGAGGCGTCATGACCGTCGATCCTACGCCTCGCGCCCTCGACGTTGAAAGATCTTTACGCCCCTCCGGCCGCGCCCCGCACGCTCTCGGCCGTCTGCCCGAAGAGGACCTTCTTCGCCTCCTCATCCATAGGCGCGCTGTTCGAGAGATCCTTGCCGACAGCGCGGCCCCGCTGCACGGCCGGCCGCGCCCCGACCGCCGCGTGCCAGCGCTCGAGGTGCGGCAGCGCTTCGAGGTCCTGCCCCAGCATGCCCGGCAGCACCCACGGCCACGAGGCCATATCGGCGATCGAATACTCGCCCGCCAGGTATTCGCGATCGGCGAGCCGCTTGTCCATCACCCCGTAGAGGCGGTTCACCTCCTTCGTGTAACGGTCGATCCCGTACGGGATCTTCTCGGGCGCGTAATTGCGGAAATGGCTCGCCTGGCCCGACATGGGGCCGAGGCCGCCCATCTGCCACATGAGCCACTGGAGGACGTCGTATTTGCAGCGCGTATCCTGCGGCAGGAACTTCCCCGTCTTCTCCGCGAGGTAAAGCAGGATGGCGCCCGACTCGAAGATGCTGAGCGGCTCCCCACCGCCGAGCGGCTCGTGATCCACGATCGCAGGCATGCGGTTGTTCGGGCTTATCGCCAGGAATTCGGGCTTGAACTGCGCGCCCCGCCCGATGTTCACGGGGACCACCCGGTAGGGTAGCCCGATCTCCTCGAGAAGGATGCTCACCTTCCAGCCGTTCGGCGTGGGCCAGTAATGAAGATCGATCATGATTCGCCTCTCCGGAATGTCCTTGGTCGAGACATCTCGTACGGGATGTCCTTCGCGCGACGAGCGGGGTACGATGGGCGGAAACACGACGCTCGTCCACGCGTTCGTGGACGCCGACGCTTCGTTCGCCGACGGCCTTGCAGCCACCGCGGAAAAACTGCGCACGGCTGCAATTCATTCGGTTCGCCCTGCTTGATTCGTGCTTGACGCCTCGCTCGGGCTCGATTCTCCTTTTCGGATGCTCCGTGCCTCCCACCTCCTCGTTTGTGCATCGGTCACCGCCGCCGCGTTCCTGGCCGCTCCGGACGCTTCGGCGACGAACTACTCGCTCTGGATTCACGGCCGCAACACCGGCACGGCGACCCAGGCGGGCAATTACAACGACTTCTCCTACTGGGGTCCCTCGGCGACCGCGGCGGGGATCAACAAGAAGGCCGTGAACTGGGACGGCAAGAGCCGCATCTCCGAGCAGAACTCCCGCATCCGCGACGCGCTCGATTGTTACTGCACGGGCGCGAACTTCTGTTACATCGCGGCCCACAGCGCCGGCGACGCCCAGATCGGGTATGCGCTCGCCCAATTCGGGGGCACGTCTCGCCTCAAGAAGAACGCCTCGCCAGCCGCAAACGGCACGTGTGGCAATACCGACGGCACCACGCAGGTCGGCTGGAACATCAAGTGGATCGACGTCGCGAGCGGCGCCGGGGGCGGCAGCGAGCTCGCCAACATCGGGAGCTGGGCGGTGAGCGACACGCTCACGGACGACCTCAAAACGGAGGTCATGCGCGCGCTCTACGACCACAACCAGACCCGCTCGAAGTGGTTTTACATGTTCGCGGGCGCCAAGGGCACGCTTTACTCCGGCACCCTGCCCGGCCAGGACGACGAGGTGGTCGCCTACCACTCGACCGGCGGCGTCGCGGTGACGGGCAGCTTCTGCAACCCGGGCAATCTCTTCTGCGACGGCTCCCTCACGACGGGTTCGGGCGCGACCAGCAACGGCAAGGCCAAGTGGGGTTTCCACACGGTCGAGCTCGCCGACACGTCGGAGATCTACAACCATTACGCGAGCGGCGCCTGGGGCGGCATCATCGCGCCGGTGCGCACCGACATGGTCAACTTCGCGAAGTAAAACCTTCGCGTGGACAAACGCTTGTCCGAACGAACCCCCTCCCCGCGCCCGGGGCGGCGTCGCCTCGCGCTCGGGGCGGCCTTTCTCGGCGCGGGGCTCCTGCTTTTTTCCCAGCGTGACCGATTCTCGCCGCGGCGGGCGCCGTCCGAGGAGGACCTCCTCGCCGCCGCCCCCGCGCGCTCGGGAACGCCGGACGCCGCGCCGGGGCGAGGCAGGGACGGCCCGAAGCCTCGATTCGTGGACCAGAAAAACCCCGGCTCCGGGGACGAGGGGGCCGGGGCGAACCCGCGTGCAATCGCCGAGCGTCGTCTCGAACGCGCGCGGCACACGCTCGACGGGTATTTGCTGGGGACGCGATATCCCCCCGGCGCCCGCCCGCTGTCGGAAAAACCCGATCTCCAGAAGCCCCACACGGTCGCGAAGCGCACGCAGCCGCTCGCCCGGGAGGACCGCAAGGTCACGAAGGCGCGGGTCACGCTGGAGCAGGATCGCCTGTATCTCGTGGGGGACGAGGTCGCGCGGCTCGCCGTCTCCTGCGCCACGAGCGAGGGCCCGCGGCAATGCGAGGTCCTGCGCGCCGAGGCCCGCGTCCCGGAGACGATGCCCCAGGCGGCCACGATGCCCCCTGCCCGCGTGGTCTTCGCCGACGAGGGCACGGGCAACACGGCCGCCACGCTTTTCGCTCCCGCAAAGGAGGGGTTCGGCGGCTACCACGGCCCGATCGTCGTGACACTCGACCTACGGATCGACGGCGAGGAAGGCTCCGCGCAATTCAACCTCGTGTACACCCCCGCCGCGCCGGCCCGGTTCACGGGGGAGGTGCGTGAGGTGCTCGAGAATGGCTCGCTTTGCCTGTACGTGGGAGTGGCCGTGGACAAACCGGGCCGTTACATCGTGGTGGGCCGCGTGGACGACGCCGACGGCGACGGTTTCGGGTACCTCGAGCACAACGATCCGCTCGGCGCGGGGGCGCAGGAGGTGAAAATGTGCATTTTCGGCAAACTCGTCCTCGACGAGAGCGCGAGGTCCCCCTTCGTGTTACGCGACGTCGAGGGATACTTGCTGAAGGAGGACACCTACCCCGACCGCGAACTCATGCCGGCGCGCGAAGGCCCGTTCTATACGACGAAGGCGTACGGGGAGAGCGTCTTTTCCGATGCGGAATGGCAGAGCGAGGAGAAGGACCGTCACGTCAAGGAGTTCACGAAGGACGTGAAGGAGGCGGAGGCGGAGCTCGAGGAGGCCGACGGCCCCTGATCGCCCCTGATTACTGGGGCGGCTCGATCTGGAACACGTCCCAAGCCGGCGTGTGGTTGTTCTCCTCCGAAATCTGCGACGTCACGTAAAGCGGCGGATACGTCTGGTCGATGACCTCGACGCCATTGTCGAAGCGCGTCACCACGCCGCTCACGAAGAGCTGCGGGTTGCTCAGATCGCGCCGCTTCGAGGAGAACGTCAGCCAGTAATACTTCTTCCCCTGGGAGACCTGCGCGTTCGGGGCCCAGCGGGGCCACGAGTTCGTGATCCCCGGGCTCGGTCGGTTCACGCAGGCCGGCGCGTCGTTGCTCGCGACACGTACGGGCGTGCCCCCTTTCGCCGGGACCACGAAGACCTCGGCCATGGGCTCGTCGTAGGAGTCCGCCCAGGTCACGCCGTCGAACTTGTACGGCGCGACGCGATTGAACGCGAGGAGCGCGTCGTCCGGCGAAATCACGGGGTAAAACTCCATGAAGTTCGGATCACTCGCGCCGGGCAGGGGCGTCGCATTGCCGCCTAGCCGGTTGTTGAAGGGCACCGTGTAGATGTCCATCGTCGAATCGACGTCCGTGATTCCCGTGATGACACCCTCGCCCGAGTAGGCCGCCGTCGTGTAGGCGATCGTCGTCCCGTCATGCCACCACGTCGGCGACGCGGGCGCATGGGTATCGCCGACGCGCGGGAGAATGCCCCAGCCCGCCTGGGGATCCTGCGCCCGGAGATCGGTCCAGACGAGCTCGTTTTTGCTCGCCGTGAGCACCGGATCGAACATCACGGTCACGGCCACGGCGTCCTCTGCCGAATAATGCCCGGCCGAGAGCGTGGGCGCCGATTGTTTTTGACGGCCGAGCAAGCCGAGCGCCACGGCCGAGACCTGCGCCTCCGTGGGCAAACCCGCCGTCCCGTCGACCCTCCGCGCCGTCACGGTCCGCGTGCCGATCGACGCGTCGCGCGTGAAAAACGAGAGCGCTCCATCCGGCGACGACGCGTGGCAAGCGACGCACGTCGTGTCACCTCCCATGATCTCGGGCGAAAGCAAGGTCTTCACCTCGACGTCGCCAATGGTGAACCCCTTCAATGCCGTCTTGCCCGAGCCCGGCGCGCCCGTCGTCCAGTAGACGATCGAGCCCGGCGCCGCGACGGGCGCCACGTGCACCACGCCCTCCGCGCCGACGAACGGACCGGCCACGAGCGTTCCTCCGTCGATCTGCGCGCCACGCAGGACGACCTTCATGTCGCGGCCGGCGCTGTGCCCGGCGAGCTGCGACCAGATCTCCGTGGGAATCGCGAACGAGGTGGCCGTCGTGTAGACGGAAAACTCGTTCACCTGGTTGTCGACCGAGAGCCGGAGCTCGAAGACGTTCTGCCCAGGCGCCGGGATCCATTCGAACCGCAGCGGGGTCCAGTTGGTCGGGACGAGCGCCTCGAGCGGCGGCTCCGCGAGGCAAGGGCCGCCCGTCGGCTCTCCGGGCG
>JANMGF010000858.1:0-11127 GCA_031374535.1 Polyangium sp. (in: bacteria) | reverse complement strand
GGCATCAGTCTCGCGATGTTGGCAGCGTCGCGCGGCTATCGCTGTATTTTGGTGATGCCCGAGGACGCCACCGTCGCACGCAGACATTTGCTCAAGGCCTATGGCGCGCAGCTCGAGCTCACCTCGGCTGGCGATTTCCAGAATTATGCCCTCACCAAGGAGCTCGTGGGCGATCAGATGTCTGCCTGCGCGTATGGCGAGATGATACCGCGGGGCATCACGAGCCTCGTCGTCGACGGCAGCAGCACGGTCGAGGCCGCGTATGACTGGGCGAACGCCGATCGCGCGGCGATCTACCAGGGCGGGTTCGTCCCGGCGGGGAACGGCAACGCCGTGTTCGAGGTCGATCCCGTCCCGATCGCCGGCCCCGATTGCGCGTTGCTCGGCGGCGCCGAGTAAGTTCTCTTGTCCCGAGGGGGACGCCTCTCGTCCCCCTCGGGCAAGCACCGCCGCAGACGACGCTTGCTTTCCCGCGCCGAGGCACCTAGGCTCGATGCGATTGCGCGGAGGTTTGTCATGGCTTTTCGTGAAGGTTCCGTGGGCGTGCTTCTTTTGCTTCTGGCGGCGGCGTGCGGCCCGACCCCGGATCCCGAGGCCACGGGCGGCCAGGGCGGGCAAGGGGCCTCGGGCGGCGGTGGACAAGGCGCTGGGGGCTCGGGCGGAGAAGGGGGCACCGTGCCTTATCCGGCCGACGTGTTCGACAAGACGTACGACGCGTATTTCGATCCGCCCGCGGGCGCCGAATACGCGGACGATTACCGCGTCGTCGGCGAGATCGCCCCGCCTGCCTGGTCGTGGGGCAAGATCGAGCTGCTCGAGGGATTCCAGCGTTACCGCACCGAAGGGTACAACGTCCGCACGCAGAAGCTCCGCTGGGAGGACTCGTTCGAGGACGCCACGTACAAGCTCCGGACCTATTTCGGCGCCCTGAACCAGCAGCTCGTCGACGGGTTCAACATCCATGACAAGGACGCGTGTGCCGGCGCCGTCGGCATGATGGGCGCGCCGGCCTGCGGCAAGGAGAGCCCGATGCGCCCCGACGCGCGTTTCGTCCTGCTCCACCACGGGCCGAAGACCGCGTCCCTCTCGTGCGACAAGACCAAGCCGCCCGTCCTGCTCGTGCACGGCGCCATGCAAAACGGCAACGTCTGGCTCATGCCCGGCGGCGACGACGGCGCGGGCAACCCTTACCCCGGCACGGCGCAGAAGACCGGCATGGTGCAGTGGCTCGAGGAGCGCGGCCATTGCACGTACGCGCTCACCTACGGCACGTTCCACGGCGACAACTTCAACCAGGCGACGAACCTCGCGAACGCGATCCGCCGCGTCTCCGCGCTCGTCGGCCAGCCGAAGGTCGACGTCGTGGCGTGGAGCAAGGGTGTCCTCCCGGTCGACCTCTACCTCTCGAACGTCTCGTCGTGGAAAGATTGGGGGCCAAAACATTTCGAGCGCGTCGCCGCGGACTCCGCGAAGAACGTGCCCGCCTTCCGCAAGGACGTGCGCACCTACGTCGCGCTCTCCGGCCCGCACCTCGGCATCGATCTGAACTTCCGGCACCCCTTCAACAACCTCCTCATCTACAGCACGCCCGACGCGGCGCCCATCGGCCAGGGCCCGGTGACGTGGGGATGGATGAGCGCGGTGCAATGCGTGACGTTCGGCTACGCCTCCGGCCCGAACTCGATCTTCCCGAACCCCAACGCGTACTCGGCCTGCGAGAACCGCGGCGCGACGTGGCCCGATTACTTCAGCCGCATCTACACCTCGAACATCACGGGCCTCGACGCCGAGGGCAAACCCGTCTCCGCGATGAGCCTCGAGGCGCTCAACGTCGCCGAGGGCGTGGACGGCGCGAAATTCGAGTTCGATCAGTACAACCACGCGATGTGGGGCTCGATGGATGATTCCGGCACGCATGTCTCGGCGTACCTCGGGCAGCTCCAGACCGCCTACGACCTGCGCTCGTTTTACCCGCTGCCGAACCGGCAGGACGATCCCGTCTCGTACGATTGGTCCACGCTCGACACCGACGAATCGAAGTGGCGCGCGTGGATCAACACCTGGAAACTCGCCTACAACCCGGCCGGCCCCGTCGCCGCCGGATGGGTCGACGACGACGCCGCGCACATCACCTGCCGCGCCGCCGCCTACGACCCCGAGACCTCGCCGTGCAAGGCGAAACATACCTATTACGACGCCGCTCACTTCGAGGATTACTCGTTCGGCTACGGCACGTACACGCTGATGGATGGCGTCGGCATCGAGACCGTGATGGAAATGGGCGGCCATTTCATCGAGCGGCTGAAGAGCCATGGGCTCAGCACGGACCTCGATTACCTCTACGTCGTGCACGGGACCAAACCCGGCGCGCCCGGGACCATCTTCGAGATCGACGGCATGGAGTGCCCCACCTGCGATCCGAAGGGCGACGGCGTGCTCTTCGACGTGAGCATCGCCGCGCGTGATCAGCTCACGCAGGGCTGGCCCGCCGACGTGAAGACCGCGCGATCGAAGCAGGAAGGCGTGGCGCACGGCCACCTCGAGGTCGGCGTCGAGCCGGCCGTGTGGGCCAAGATCGAGGCCGTCTTCAGCCAGTAAGAGGTTTGACTCCTCCGCGAGCCGCGCCGGCGAGCGCGAACACGCCGCCTCAGGTCGCCGCCTCGCCGCCCTTTCGCTCGGCTTCGAGCTTGTCCCGCAGCTCGACAAATGAACGGAGCTTGGATTGGTAATACGTCGGGGTTAAGCCTATTTGCATGGGGACTTCGCCTTTCGCCTGCGCCTCGCTCCGTCGCTGAAGCTCCGCTTCGAGCCCCCGCTCGAGCTCCGCGAGGAGGGGTTCGAGCACGGCGAGGCCCTCCTCGGGCTTGTGAGTGCGCAAGCAGGACGCCGCGTAGCTCTCCGCCATCCGGGATTGTTCCCAGAGACCCGTGAAGCCTAGGCGGACCACCTCGTTCCACGCCTCCCGGCAGACCTCGAAGGGTTGTTCGAGCATGGTTGCTGCCCAAAACAGATTGTCCGCGATGCGTGCTTCCACGCTGAATACCAGGTCCTTGAAGGCTTCGTCCTCCCGGGCGCGGGCCGTGAACTCCGCCTCGACCCGCTTGTAATCGGCGGCGACGTCGGCGAAGCTCCGCTCCCGTGTCCGCGCGAAGGTCTTCCAGACGGCGTGGCACGCATGGGAGAACTCGTCCCAGAGCGCATCGCTCCTCTCGTCTTCCGGGGTGGGAGGGTTTGCCTCGTCGATCCGCCGGGTGCTTCGCTCCGGGCTCCGCTCTCCCCTTTGCTGGGCCAGGATCTCGCCCTGGAGGTCCCGCAGAGGTTCGAGCTGGTATTCGTAGAAGTCTTTTGAATCCTGCGTCGCCCCCGCCTCTTCGAGCCCACGCTCGAGATCGGCGATGAGTGGCTCCAGCACGGCGAGCCCCTGCTCGGGGTTCTCCTCGTATGCGCAGCAATCGGCGAAAAACCTGCTCGCCGTGCACCTTGCACTGAGGTCCGTAAAGCCGAGGCGAAGAAGATCGTTCCAGGCTTCCTGGCAGACCTCGAAGGGCGGGTGTTTTTTGGACGCGAGCACGAGGATGATCTCGGCGACGCGCCGCCTTATCTCGAGCACATGGTATTCGTTGTCAGGTGCACGCATCACGAACTCCGCTTCTAGCCGCCGATGGTCGTCGACGGCCTCGGCGAAGGTGCGGGTCCGCTCCAGCGATTTGACCAGGAGGACGCCGTGCGCTTTCGCGAACTCCATGCCAATCTGGTCAATTCTTTCTTCTTCCGTGGTCATGTTCGTCCTGCCGCTCCCGTTCGTTTAGTTATATTTACAAGATTGCCATCCACGGCTCAATATTTTAACTCCGTCGGGCCATTCATCGTTGCGACAGTGGAGATAACACGCTTCGCATAATGAGGCACCGTGATGATTTCCGGGTTTGGCTGCCAGGGGCGTCCCCAGGCAGCGGCCCAGGTGGTCGCTACATGTCTTCGGCTCGTCATCGTCGTCCTTTCGCCCTACCTTCGCAATCTCCCCACTAAGCTCCAGCGAAGCGGCGATCACGACGACGAGGGGGGCCGCCTCGACGATGAGGTCGGCCAGGACGATCACCACGGCCACGAGCGCCCCGGGGTGCCCCACGAGCCCACGCTCGGCCGCCGTCTTCCCATTCGCGGGCGCGGACGACTCCGACAGGCGCAGCTTGCGCCAGCGTCGCGCAGCCGAGGAGCCCAACGGAGACGAGGGTGCGCATGCGCCGCAAGAACATGACCAAGAGGCGACCAGATATCTCGAAGTCCGTCAACTCGGCGTGAGCAATCTCACTGCACGCCGCACGATCGACCCTCCACCCCTCGCCCTCGTCCTCCTCCATGACCCCCAGGCCCCCCCAAACCCCCCGCCCTCCTCCTCCCCGAGGACCCGCGTGCCCCCCGGACCCCTCGCGCCCCTCATGCCTTAGGACCCGCATGGCCGCTTTCCCGCCGTCCCCCTTCCTCCCCGAGGACCACCACGCGGCCTTTCCACCCCGAGCGCGTCCTCCCCCTTCACCCTCGGACTCCCTCCCGACGTCTCCCCCCTCATCGCCCTTGACGACGCGGTCTTCCCGACCCGATCCTGCGCTCCTCATGCGAAACCTCACCCTCGGCGATCTCGATATCGGCCTGCGTGATCTCCTCACCGAGCGCCAAGCCAACCTCGCGCTGCTCATTTGCAGCCAGGTCTATCTCCCTCAGATCCAGGCGCAGTATGCCACCATCGAGGCCCTCGCGCCGGCCCTCGCCGGCCGCGCGCACGCCGAGGACCTCGGCTTGGCCGATTCTCTTCACGATGGCTTCGGCGGCGGCCTCTGGGATTCTACCGAGGCCCTCCTCCACGCGCCCGACGTCTCCGAGGCGACCCGCGCCGCCGCCAAACGTATCCGCGACGCATTCCTGCCGAGGCGGAGCCTCCTCGCGGATTCTTATGCCGAAGAGGCCGCCTCCGCAAAAAAGAACCGACCCAAGCTCGCCGAGCTGGAAGCCGATCTGAAATCAATCCCGCTGCCAGAGGGCAAGACCCTCTATCACTGGGCCACGGGTTTCGTCGACGCAGGCGATACCCTCGGAAGGCTCCTTTCCGCGCGCGCCTCCGCGGAGGCGGACGCCCAGAACGACGGGAAGAACAATCAAATCCGCAAATCGACGATCAAGCTCCTCCACCGGTTCCGCGAGGCCGCGCGCGACGAAATCGAGCTCCACGCGAGCCTGCCGCGCGACCTCGAGGGCCGGGTGTTCGGGCTCTTCGACGAGCTCTCCGCGCGGCGCGCCAAAAGAAAGACCGGCGGGGAAGAGCCGCCCAAGGGACAAGGCGGCACGGGCTGAGCGGGCCGCTCGCGCGGGACTTTACCCCGAGGTCCGCGCCGCGGTACAACGCGGCCATGCTCAAAGACCTTGCCCTGCCCGCATTGACGACGCTCATCGCGATCGCCACCTACTTCGTCCTCACGGTCAACGTCGGCCGCGCCCGCGTGAAATACAAGGTCATGCCCCCGCAGACCTCGGGGAACCCCGATTTCGAGCGCGCGCTGCGCGTGCAGCAAAACACGGTCGAACAGATCATTCCGTTCCTCCCGGGCCTGTGGATCTGCGCCATCTTCACGAGCCCCGTGGTGGCCTCGGCGCTCGGCGGCGTGTGGATCCTCGGCCGAATCCTCTACGCATGGGGCTACTATCAGGCCGCCGAGAAGCGCGGCCCTGGTTTCGGGGTCACGATGCTCGGCAACGTGGGACTGTTCATCGGATCGATCTACGGCGTGATCAAGATCCTCCTGTGATAGGCTCGGGCCACCGCGCCAAGGAGGGCCGGAGAGTTCGATGTTGCTTGCCCCGGGCACCGTGATCGCGAGCCGATACCGCCTCGAGCGGCCCCTCGCATCCGGGGGCATGGGCTCGGTGTGGGTCGCCCGGCATCTCAGCCTCCAGACCGAGGTCGCGATCAAGTTCATCGCGACCGAGACGGCGGCCTCCGCGGCGGCCCGCTCGCGCTTCGAACGCGAGGCCCGCTCGGCAGCGCACCTCCGCCACCCGAACATCGTCGCGGTCCAGGACTACGGCATCGAGGACGATACGCCGTACCTCGCGATGGAGCTTTTGCGCGGCGAGAGCCTCGAGGACCGCATCGACGCGAAGGGTCGGCTCTCGCTGGAGGCGCTCGCGCCGCTCGTGCAGCAGATGAGCCGGGGCCTGCGCAAGGCGCACGAGGCCGGCATCGTCCACCGCGATCTCAAGCCCGGCAACGTGTTCCTCGCCCGCGACGACGACGACGACGTCGAGGTCATCAAGATCCTCGACTTCGGCATCGCCAAGGAGACCGACATGTCCCTCGGCGAGGCGACGAAGACCAGCGAGCTCATGGGCTCGCCGCATTACATGAGCCCCGAGCAGCTCCGGAGCTCGAAAAAGACCGACGTCCGCAGCGATCTCTGGTCCGTCGGCGTCGTGCTCTACCGCGCCCTCACGGGGAAGATCCCGTTCCCCGGCGACACGCTCGCCGAGGTGATGGTGCAGGTCTTTTCCGCGCGTTTGCCCCCGGCCACGTCGATCGTGCAGGACCTCTCGCCCGGGGTCGACGCGTTTTTCCAGCGCGCCCTCGCGCGAAACCCCGACGACCGTTTCCAGACGATGCGCGAGCTCGCCGACGCCTTCCAGGCCGTCGCGAGTGGTCATCCCTTGCCTCCCCCGACGATCACGAGCACGCAGGAGGCCACGCGCGCCTCGCTCGCCAGCATGGCCACGGCCACGCCTCTGCCGGTGGCGCCTGCTTTGTCTCCCCTTGGTGGGGGGCTCGCGCAGCCTACGGCTGCACTGCGCCCCCCACACCCCCCGGTTGCGCCGTCGTCCTCGCCGGGTTTGTCGGCGCCCTCCTCGTCGCCCGGTTTGTCCGCGCCCTCGTTCACGCCGCCTGCCGTGCCGGTGGGTCCGGAGCCGCCGCCGCCGCTCGTGCCGGGAGGCCCCACCGCGCCGCCCGTCTCGATGCCGAGTGCGTCCCGACGAATCCCGCCGATCCAGGCCGCCGTGGCAGCGGTCCTCGCGGTTGGATTCGTGCTCGCGATCGTGCTCGTCCTCGCCCTGCGCCGCTCGCCCGAGCCTGCGGTGGGCGTCACGGCTCCGCACGAGGCGACCGTTCAAGAGCCGATGGGCGCGGCGACCGCGGCGGGGGCCATCACGCCGGACGAGATGGCCGGGGCCGTCCCGGACGAGACGCCCATCGAAATCCTCCCCGACGAGCCCGTGCCCGCGCCCAGCGCCACGCAGGCGCCGCGCCCCGCGGGCTGGAAACCCATCCCCAAGGGCCATGGACGCCTGCTCATCCGCGCGAAAGGCGGCACCTGCAAGGTGACCGTCAATGGCACCTACTACGGCGTGACGCCCGTCGACGTCGTGGTCGAGTCGGGCAGGCAACGCGTCTTCTGCCGCATGCCGACCGGCTCCACGCGATCCAAGGAGCTACGCGCCACCGAGTTCAAGGTCACCAAGGTCGAGTTCGAAGTGAAGCAATGAAGGCCGGGACGGCCCGAAGGCGTTACGAATTTGGCGGGGGACGAAGCGCCTCGCCTTCGCTATAGGTAGTATCGGCCATCGTGACGAGCTCAGAAAACGATACCGATCTGCGCGAGGAGGACCTCGAAGCAGACCTCGAGGAGGACGACGAGGAGCGCCGCGACACGCGCGAGTGGCGCACCCGCTCGTGGCTGCCCAAAGCGCCGCTCCTCGGGCTCGACGCGAGCCTGTCGGACCTCGGCGTGGCGATCCTCGAGGCGGACGCCGAGGGCCGGGTCGTTCGTATGAACGCGACGGCCGAGCGGCTGACGGGCGAGAGCTTCGAGGACAAACGCGGCGCGCCGCTCGACGAGGTGTTCCGCATCCGCCCGGTCGCGACGCCGACGCCCTTCCCGTCCACCCCGTCCGAGACGCTGACGACCGACGGCCTCCCCGCGGGGCTGCTCGGGCACACCGCCCTTCTCGAGCGAAAAGACGGGCAGATCGTGGCCATTCGCCACGCGACGGGCATCGCCGGAGAAGGCGAGCCCCTGGGCAAACTCGGCGAGGGAGCGCTCTCGCCCGCGGGCAAAGTGGTCGTGTTCCGCGACGCGAACGTCGAGCAGCTCCTCTCGCTCCAGATCGCGCGGCAGGCGCGTTACGACGGTCTGACGGGCCTCCTCAACCGGCATGCCTTCGTCGAGCGCATCGAGCAGGCCCTCGCGCATAGCCGCGAGCGTGGCGTGCGGCACGCGCTGGTCTACTTCGACCTCGACCGGTTCCGGCTGGTGAATACGACGTGCGGGCACGACGCGGGCGACGACCTCTTGCAGTGGGTGGCGACGCGGGTGCACGAGATCATCGGCCCGCAGGACGCCGCGGGCCGGATCGGCGGCGACGAGTTTGTCGTCCTGCTACACAGCCGCGACACGCTCGACGCCGAGCAGGTCGTGCGCAAGCTCCAACGCACGCTGCACGAGTTCCGCTTCGGCTGGCAGAAGAAGACGTTCCCGGTCGAGGCGAGCATGGGCCTCGTGCCTTTCGGCGGCGAGTTTCACCGCGCGGCCGAGGTGCTGGCGGCGGCGGATCAGGCCTGTCGTCTGGCGAAGGACAGCGGCCGCGGGCGTCTTCAGATCTACATGAACGACGACCAGGACATGGCGCGGAGCCGGCGCGCGATGCAGTGGGTCGCGAGCATCCAGCGCCACCTCGCCGACGGCCGTTTGCGCCTCTTTGGGCAGGAGATCAATGCGTTGCCGCCGACGAAGCGGCGCGGCTTGCACTTCGAGGTGCTGGTGCGTGTCGTGGGCGACGAGGGTCAACTGGAATCGCCGGTCGGCATCATCCAGGCGGCCGAAGACAGCCGGATGATGGACGAGATCGACCGGTACGTCGTATCGAGGACGCTGGCGACGCTCGGGGCGTTGCCGAAGGACCACCTCCGGAACCTGCACACCTGCGCGATCAACCTCTCGGCGCTCTCGCTCATCCGCGAGGGTTTGCTCGATTTTTTGGTCGAGCAGCTCGGCAAGTACAAGGTGCCGGCGACGAAGATCTGCTTCGAGATCACGGAGACGGCGGCATTCGCGAACCTGCAAGAGGTGCTCTGGATGATGCAGGAGCTCGGGGCGATGGGTTGCCGTTTCGCGATCGACGATTTCGGCAGCGGCCATGCGTCGTACGGGTATCTCGAGAGCCTGCCCGTCGATTACGTGAAGATCGACGGCATGTTCGTCCGGAGCATGCTGGACAGCCCGCTCCACCGGGCCATCGTGGAGAGCGTGCAGCGTATCGGTGGCATGCTGAAGATCGAGACGGTGGCCGAATCGGTGGAGACGCAGCCGATGGCGGACATGCTCTCGAGCATGGGCATTCATTACGCCCAGGGCTGGCTCTATGGAAAACCGAAGCCCATCGCCGACGTGCTCGCGACGCTGGCCCCGCCGTTCATCAAATAATCATTTCTTCGTCTCGTGGAGCCTCCAGAGATACCAGCAGGCGATCGAGCGATAAGGTCTCCACGGCCGCGCGAGCTTGACCATCCGCTCGGGGGTCGGGTCCTTCCGCAGGCCGAGGAGCTTTTTCATCCCCTTTTGAATGCCGAGATCGGCGACGGGGAGCACGTCCGGCCGGCCGAGGCGAAACATCAAGAACATCTCGGCGGTCCAGCGCCCGATTCCTTTCACGCACCGGAGTTTGTCGATCACGGCCTCGTCGCCTTGCGCGGGCAGCTCCTCGAGCACGAGCGTGCCGTCGAGGATCTTCGTGCTGAGGTCACGGATGAACCGGACCTTCGACCCCGACAACCCACACGCGCGGAGCTTTTCTTCGTCGACGCGGAGGAGCTCGGCCGGCGGGAGGAGTGTTCCCCCGCCGAGCGCGACGACGCGGCTGAAGATGGTATCGGAGGCTTTGACGGAGAGCTGCTGGCTGACGATCGACTCGACGAGGGCCTCGAAATACCCGGGCGTATGAAAAGGCCCGCTCGGCTGGGAGCCCGCGCCGAGGCGGCAAGGGCCGACGGATTGGATGAGGTCGGCGAGGCGGGGATCGGCCGAGGAGAGGTGGCGGAGGGCTTCGGCGTGGGGATCGGGTGGGGTCATGGCATTGCGGGGAGAAGGGGGGCGGCGTCGGGGATGCGGAGGTGGGGGAGGAATTCGTCGATCTCGCCGGGTTCGAAGCGGCAGAGGCCGACGGCGTGCCAGAAAGAGCCGCCGAGGTTGCCGGCGAACTTGTAGCGCCCGTCGGGGGTAAAGGCGACCCAGCCGTCGCGGGTGGCGAGGAGAATGGCGAGGCATGCGCCGGTGGAGACGTCCCAGAGGCGGAGGGTGTTGTCCTCGGAGCCGGAGGCCAGGTTCTTTCCATCGGGGCTCCACGCGACGCTCATCACACAACGCGAATGCCCCTCCAAGATGTGTAAACAGCGGCCCGAGGCCACGTCCCACAGCCGAACGGTCTTGTCAAATGAGCCCGAGGCAATGGCATTTCCATCGGGGCTCCACGCGACGCTCATCACAGGACTCGTATGCCCTTCGAGGACGAGGGAAGAGCGGCCCGAGGCCACGTCCCACAGCCGAACGGTCTTGTCATCCGAGCCGGATGCAAGGGCATTTCCAGCACGCCTCCACGCGACGCTGAGCACGTCGCTCGTATGCCCCTCGAGGACGCGGGAAGAGTGGTCCCAGGACATCCAGAGCCGAATGGTGTTGTCTTCCGAGCCGGACGCCAGGGTCCCTCCATCGGGGCTCCACGCGACGCTCATCACAGAACTCGAATGCCCCTCCAAGTTTTTTAAACAGCGTCCCGAGGCTACGTCCCACAGCCGAACGCTCTTGTCCGTCGAGCCGGACGCGAGCGCCTTTCCATCGCGGCTCCACGCGACGCTCCTCACAGGACTCGTATGCCCTTCGAGGATGCGTGACAAGCGCCCTGAGGCCACATCCCAGAGCCGAATGGTGTTGTCTTCCGAGCCCGACGCGAGGGCCTGTCCATCGGGGCTCCACGCGACGCTACTCACCCAAACCGTATGCCCTTCGAGAACGCGGGAAGAGCGCCCCGAGGTCACGTCCCACAGCCGAACTGTCTTGTCAGACGAGCCCGACGCGAGGGCCTTTCCATCGG
>JANMGF010000854.1:0-8776 GCA_031374535.1 Polyangium sp. (in: bacteria) | reverse complement strand
GCCGCCGGGGGCCGCCCCCCGGTCCCGAAGAGCGCCTCGCCCCTCATGGCCGGTAGGCGCATACGCTGTTTCGCGATTGCATCCACGTCCCGCGATAGCCGCCCTGCGTGTAGGGCCTGCATGCGCCGAAGAAGCTCTGGTACGAGGGCGTGAACGACTGGAACTCGTCCCTGCAACAGGTCTGCGCCGTCGCGCCGCAGAAACCCATGGGCCGCTCCACCAGGAAATTCGTCAATCGCACCCCGCCGAGGGCGATCGAGAGATCACAATAAAGCTTGCCCATGATCCACCCGACGAGCTCCCCCTCGTCACAACACGCGATGGCGCAGAGGCCCCACACCTCGTCGACCTGATCCACCGCGCCCGCGAGTGTCCCCACCGTCCGGCACACGACGTAATCGTCGGATCCCGGAGGCAGGCTGACGTTTTGCAGGGTCTCCATGACCACGGTCGAGAACCTCTCCAGGTTTCCGCACGAGGCCACGGCATTCCACGCTTGCTCCACGAGGGTGCGCCCGGACCGGAGGCCCGCCTCGAAGGCCCGTTGCTCGCGCGGCGCGCTGCACCCGAGGGGCGCCGATTGCGCCATGGCCGTCCCGGAGAGCCCGAGCCCGACGACCAGAACCCCGAACATTCCTGCTTTGGCTTTCATCGGAAACCTCCTTGTCGTGTGGGCTCACGGGGCGGGGTTGTAGACGCACTGGTTTCTGCGCGTCTGGTCCCACACCGGCGTGAACGGGTCCCGCGTGAACGACCCGCACTGCGGGTACGCCTGCGTGTACCCGATGAACTCGCTTTCGCACCCGATCTGGAAGTTCAATCCGCAGGTCTGCACCGGCAGCCGGATGATGTCCGAGGCCAGGCCGAGGCCGCCGAGGCTGATGGACAGCTCGCAATAAAACTTGCCGCCGATCCGCGCCATGATTTCGCCTTCCCTCCGGCAATCCCAGTCGCAACGGTCCCAGGTCTGATGGACCACCTCCTCGGCGCCCTGCACGATCCCGGCCACGCGGCAGAGGACGTAATCGCTCGACTCCCGAGGGATCTCGACGTCGTCGATGTTCTCCATCACGAGGCTCGCGAACCGCTCGATCTGATCACAATCCCTCACCGCGTTCCAGGCCTGCTCGACCAGGTTCGCCCCGGAGCGCACCCCCGCGTCGAAGGCCCGCCGCTCGCGAGGCCTCCCGCAACGCGCCGGCGGTATGGCCGCGAGCGCCTCGCCTGCGAAACAAAGCCCGACCAGAAGCACACCCAGCGATGCGGAGTTCACCTTCATGTTTCCCCCTCTCTTGCTTTTCCACCCGAGCGTCGCCGCCCGTCTTTACCGGGCCGCGCAGACCTCTGTCTCGATCACGTCGAGGAGCCGCCCGTACATGCCCGTCTCCATCCCCAGGACCTCGCGCTCCGCGATCTCCACCCGGCGCCTGCAGTCGCGCGGCTCGCGGGCCCCGAGAAAACCGTAATCGATGTCGAACACGGCTTTCACGTTCGCCGACGTGGCGAGGCCCCCGCCCGTATCGATCATGGCCACGAAGGTCGCCGTGGCGATCCGGGACACGGTCTCGAGCGAGACCGCCTGGAAAGCGGGTGCGTCACAACGCGCGTAATCGCGCTGGAGCCTCTCGATGGCATTGTCGTAGAGCCCCTCGAAATAACACCGCTTGATTTCGGTCGTCCCCGTCCAGACGGCGGCGAGGTTCTGCATGGCATGGACGAGGACCGCCTCGGCCCCCGGGAGCTCGGAGGCGTCACAATTCACCCGCGCCATGACCTGACCGACGGCCACCTCGCTCATGTTTTGGCCGTAATTCCGCGCGTCCATGCATGTCTGGAACGGCTGGGCCAGCCCGATCGCGGAGATGGACATCCCTGCCGTCGCCGCGGCAAGACCCACGAGCTTCTTCATCACCTTCCTCCGATCCGAGCCGTCCGGGCTGCAGGCATCATGCCAGAGACGGATCGGCGGGCAGCGTGAGCAACGTGAGCAACGTGAGCGGGCGGGTTCCAGGGGGCGAGAACGGAGGCGGAGGGAAGAATGGAAGTTGACGGAACCGCGGAAGCATGCGTACGCTGGTCCGTTCTTTTCAAACCTCTGCATGACTTCGCGTGTGCGGAGGGGAAAAGGGCACCTGGAGGATCTCGTGTTTGCATCCGGGGAAGCTCCCCTCCCGTCGCCGCATTTCGCCGCGCTCGTGGCAGGGCTGGGCCATGATTTACGCGCGCCGCTCCACGCCATTCTCGGGATGGGGGAGCTTTTGCTCGAGGAGATGCGTGAGGGCCCGGTGCGCGGGACCTGGCGGGACGATCTGCATGGGCTTTGCGCGTCGGGACGAAGGCTCGCGGAGCTCCTTGACCTGATCCTCGACGTCGCCCGGATCGAGTCTGGCAAGGCGACCCTCAAGCCCGCCCTCGCGCCGCTCGATCCGGTCGTCGTTTCCATCGTCGACGCGTTTCGCGCCGAGGGCGCCCGGATCGATCTCCGCAATGAGGGTGCTCCCGAGCCCGTGCTCGCCGATGAACGTCGGTTCCAGCAGGTCCTGCAGGCGCTCCTCCGCAGGGGAATCGCCCGCTCGGCCGACGCGCCGGTGACGGTCGTCATCACGCGCGTCCCGGCGACCGTTTCCATCGCCGTCACCCTGGCCCCCGATGACGCCGCAGCGATGGGCCTTGCTCGAAGCGACGGGGCGTCGTCGGCGACCGACCCGGTCCTGGCCCTCGTCCACGCCCTCTGCGACCACGCGCGTTTTGCCGTCGACGTGCACGAAAACGTGCTGGGCGGCGAGACGCTCGTTTTGAGGGTCTCGCCGTCGCCGAGCGCTCCGGGACCTCTTGTCGATTCGTGAGGGGAGAGAAGACACATGGCACGTATCCTGATCGTCGACGATGACCTGGTGTTCGGGTGGATGGCCCAGCGGCGGCTCCAGAATGCGGGGCACGTGGCGGTGGTGCGGGGGGGCCCGATGGGCGTCTTCGCCGAGCTCAAGCACGGCGGGTACGATCTGCTCCTGCTCGACCTACGCATGCCGGCCCTGAGCGGCGCCGATGTCGTCCGCATGTTGCGCTCCCGCAGCGGCGTCTCGACGAAGATCGTGCTCTACAGCAGCGTCGCCGAGGACGAGCTCGCCGAGCAAGCGCGCTCCCTCGGGGTCGAGGGGTACGCCTCGAAGTCGAAAATGTCGCACATGCTCGACGTCGTGAACGCCGTGCTCGATCAGGACGCGAAGAGCGCATGAGCGCATGAGCGCGTGAGCGGGAGGGGAACGATGAACAGCGCAAAGGAAATCCTGGTCGTGGAGGACGACGCCCTCAGCGCGGACGTCCTCCGCCGCTGGCTCACCCGCCGGGGGTTTTCCGTAACAATCGCCAAGGACGGGGCAGAGGGCGTTCGAATGGCCCGACAAACCCCGCCGGCGCTCGTGGTCATGGACCTCTCCTTGCCCGTGCTCGACGGCCTCGCGGCCACGCGCGCGCTCCGCGAGTCGCCGGAGACCCGCGCGATCCCCATCGTGATGCTCACGGGCCACGCGGCCGACGAAATCGACGCCGCGTGCGTGCAGGCGGGCGTGACCGCGCGGGAGGAAAAACCCGTGGATTTCGCGCGGCTTTTGGGGCGCATCCAGACCTTGCTCGTGTAGGCCGGGGCAGCACGCATCGAGCTTCCGAGGAGACGCATGAACATCACGGGCTACGACATCGTCGAGCGCATTTCCGAGAGCGACCACTCCGTCGTTTTCCGCGGGATCGGGCCGGAGGGGCGCCGCGTCATCGTGAAGACGATGAAGGGGCCTTACCCCTCCCGGGGGGAGATCGTCCGCTACCGGCAGGAATACGAGATCACGCGATCCCTCGACCTGCCCGGGGTGATCAAGGCGCACGACCTCCTCAAGCACGACCACGTGCTCGTCATGATCCTCGAGGATTTCGGCGGGCAATCCCTGCGCTTGCACGCCGCCCGCGGGCGCCTTCCGCTCCGGGACGTCCTCGGGATCGGCGCGCGTGTCGCCCGTTGCCTCGGGGACGTGCACCGCCGCGGCGTCGTCCACAAGGACCTCTCCCCGGCGAACATCGTCTACAACGCCACGACCGACGTCCTCGAGATCATCGACTTCGGCTGCGCCACGCGGCAAAGCGGCGAGCTTTCCGCCCTCGGCCACCCGAACGCGCTCGAGGGCACCCTCGCGTACATGTCGCCGGAGCAGACCGGCCGCATGAACCGGCGGATCGACCACCGCACCGACCTGTATGCGCTCGGCGTGACGCTGTACGAGCTCTTCGCGGGCGAGCTGCCCTTCCCCACGACCGATCCCCTCGAGCTCTTGCATTGCCACCTCGCGCGCATGCCGCGGCCACTCTGCGAGGCGGCCCCCGCGGTGCCCCGGGTGGTCTCGGACATCGTCATGCGCCTCCTCGAGAAGAGCGCCGAGGACCGCTACGAGAGCGCCTTCGGGCTCGCCCACGACCTCGAGCGTTGCCTCGCGAGCCTCGACGCCGAGGGCGCCGTCGCGCCTTTTTCGCTCGGCGAGCGTGACGCCTCGGATGTCTTCCGGATCCCCCAGCGGCTCTATGGCCGCGCCCGCGAGGCGGCCGAGCTCGGCAGGCTCTTCGAGGACCACAGCCGCCGCGCCGCCGAGCCCGGGGCTTTTACGCGCGCGGAGGCCGTCCTCGTCGAGGGGTACGCGGGCGTCGGCAAATCGTCGCTCGTGCGCGAGATTGAGCGGCCGCTGACGGGGCAACGAGGCTTCTTCGCCGCGGGCAAGTTCGATCAATACAAGCGCGACGTCCCCTACGGCGGCCTCTCCAGGGCCCTCGCCTCGCTCTTGCGGCAGGTGCTCGGCGAGACCCACGAGGCGCTCGCGCGTTTCCGGGAACGTCTCTTCGCCGCGCTCGGCCCGAACCTCTCGCTTTTCGCCGCGCTCGTCCCCGAGATCGGGCTCATCGCCGGTGATCTTCCGCCCGCGCCGACGCTTGGCCCGGCCGAAGCCCAGAACCGGCTCGATCACGTGGTCAAGGCGTTCATCCGCGTCTTCTGCGACACGGGCCCCCTCGTCCTTTTCCTCGACGACCTCCAGTGGGCCGACGACGCCTCCCTCGGGCTCGTCGAGCGGCTCCTCGCCGATGACGAGCTCGGCCGGCTCTTTCTCATCGGCGCGTTACGCGACAACGAGGTGGGCCCTTCGCATCCCCTCGCGCTCGCCCTCGCGCGCCTCGAACGCGAAGGGACGCGGGTGCACAGGCTCGCCGTTCGGCCGCTCGGGCTCGAACACGCCCTCGAGCTCGTCTCGGACACCCTGCGGCAGCCCGCGGCCGAAGTGACGCCACTCGCGTCGCTCCTCGTGCAAAAGACCGAAGGCAACCCCTTTTTTCTCGGCGAGCTCTTGCGCGCGCTCCACCGCGACGGGCTCATCCATTTTGATCACGCCGCGATGCGATGGCGCTGGGATCTCGCGCGGATCGAGGCCGTGGGCAGCACCGACAACGTGGTCTTTCTGCTCCTCGCCACGATGGTGCGTCTCCCTGTGCCCACGCGCCGCGCGCTCCACCTTGCCGCGTGTGTCGGCGGCACCTTCGAGCTCGACGTCCTCGCGCGGATCGCGGGCGAAACGCCGCGCGCCGTGATGAAAGCGCTCGAACCCGCGCTCTCGGCCGGTATGATCCTCGCCGCGGCCGAGGTCGACCTCGGGCCGGGTGAGGCGCTCGTCGCCGACCTCGTGGTGCCCGGCTACAAGTTCCAGCACGACCGCGTGCAACAGGCCGCCTACACGCTCGAAGCCGCCGAGGAGACGCGCCGGATCCGCCTCGGCATCGGGCGTCTGCTCCTCGCGGAGTCGGGCCCCGCAGAGCTCGCCGAGCGGCTCTTCGGGATCGTCGACCACCTCGATCACGGCCTCGAGCTCATCACCGATCCGGGCGAGCGGCTCGCGCTCGCGCGGCTGAACCTCGACGCGGCGAGGCGGGCCAAGGCCGCGGCTGCGTTTGCCGCCGCGCGAAGGTATCTCGTCACGGGCCTCGGCCTGCTTCCGGAAGACGGGTGGGCCGAGCACGGGGATCTCGCGCTCGCGCTCCACCGCGATCTCGCCGAGATCGAATACCTGCTCGGTGATCTCCCCGCGGCCGAGCGCCTCGTCGAGGTGGTCCTCGCGCGCGCGAAGACCCCCGTCGAGAAGGCCGAGATCCACAACCTCCTGCTCGTCCTGCACACCATGCAGGGCCGTTACGATCGGGGCGTCGCGGCGGCGCACGAGGGCCTCGCCCTCCTCGGGACCATCTTGCCCCAGGAGGGCAAACGCGCGGTGTTTCTCGCCGAGCTCGAGGCCATCGAGGAGCGTATCGGAGGCCGCCCCATCGCGTCGCTCGTCACGACGGAGGAGACAAGAGACCCCACGATCCGGCTCCTCATCGAGCTCCTCGCCAACGTCTGCCCGCCGTATTACGCGTTTGATCTCGAGACCTTTTACATCCTGGCGGCGAAGATCGTGCGGCTCTCGCTGGAGCACGGCATGGCGCCTGCTTCTCCCTACGGCTTCGTGGCGCTCGGCATCCCGCTCGGCTCGATCCTTGGGTTTCACGAGAGGGCCCACGCGCTCGCCGAGCTCGCCCTCGCGCTCGCCGATCGTTTCCGCAACGCCTCGCAGCGCTGCCGCGCGGGCCTCCTGCTCGGCTCGTCGATCCACCATTTCGTGCGCAAGCTCGACCGGGCCAACGTGGTCTTCGACGACGCCTACCGCGTGGGCCTCGGCGCCGGCGAGATCCAGTTCGCGGGGTACTGCCTGGCGCACAAGGTGCCGATCCTCTTCTACCAGGGCATGCCGCTCGGCGAGCTTGTCGCCGAGATCGGTCGGTACGCACATTTCGGTCGCAAGACGCGGAACTACTGGGCCATCGACACGATGGACGCCTTCGCGCTCCTCGCCACCGATCTCGCGGGCAGCGCCCCCGCCGAGGGCCGCGAGGAGGCCGAAGCGCGCTTTCGTGCGGTCTGCCGCGAGCACCAGAACCTCCAGGCGCTCGTCATGTTCGAGATCGCCCGCGCCCGTGAGCTCTTCGTCGACGGCAAGATCGACGACGCCCGCGTGGCCCTCGACGCGGCCGAGCCCCTCGTCGGGTACGTCGAGCCCCTTGGCCTCGTCTCGGCGGTCCAGTGGTTTTTCACGCGCGCGCTCGTGGCCGCCGCGCGCCATCACGACGCGGACGACGAGGAGCGGGCGCGGATCCACGCCGTTCTCGCGGATGTCGAGGCGCGGCTCGCGCGCTGGGCAAAGAGCTGCCCCGAGAACTTCGATCATCTCCTGGCCATGGTCTCGGCCGAACGAGCGCGCATCGCGGGCGACAAGGCACGGGCGATCGAGCTTCACGGCCACGCCATCACGGCTGCGCGCGCGGCCGAGATCACGCCCGACGTCGCGCTCGCCCACGAGCTCGTCGCCAGGTTCTGGACGGCCGAGGACCGGCCTCTCTACGCGCGCGCCCACCTCATCGAGGCCCATTACCATCACCGCCTCTGGGGCGCGTCGCGGCGGGCGAGCGCCCTTGAAAAGGCGCACCCCGATCTCTTTGCCGAAGGCCGGATCGCCGTCCCCACCGCCCTCACCGTCACGAGGAGCAGCACGGGGCCCGGCGAGGCGTTCGACGCGCTCGCCCTCGTGCGCGCCTCGCAGGCCCTCTCGGGCGAGATCCATCTCGGCCGGCTGCTCGAAACGTTGATGCGGTTTTTGCTCGAGGTCTCGGGCGCGAGGCGGGGCTTGGTCGCGCTCGTCGACGCGGCGGGCGGGCTGCGGATCGAGGCCGAGGGGCAGGCCGATCCGCCGCTGCTTTCGAGCCTCGGGGGCGCGCCGATCGAGGCGCGCGACGACATCCCGAGGACCTGCCTCGCCTACGTCGCCCGCTCGCTCGAGCGCGTGATCCTCGACGACGCGTCCAAGGAGGGGCCCTTCGTCGCCGATCCCTTCGTCGCTGCCCACGCCGTACGGTCGCTCCTCTGCGCGCCGATCCTGCGCCAGGGAAAGCTCCTCGGCTTGCTTTACCTGGAGCACGACAAGCTCGCCGGGGCCTTCACGCCGGCCCGCGCCGAGGTCCTCGGCGTGCTCTCGGCCCAGGCCGCGATCTCGCTCGAAAACGCGCGCATTTATGGAAACCTCGAGCGCCTCGTCGAGGAGCGCACGGCGGAGCTTCGCGCGGCGAACGCCTCGCTTGTCCACAGCAACGAGGAGCTCGACGCCTTCGCGCGCACGGTGGCGCACGACTTGAAACAGCCGCTCAACGTCGTCCTGGGCTACGCGAGCCTGCTCGCCCTGGAGCTGCCCGACATGCCGATGGAAGAGATCATCGATCTCTGCCAGCGCATCGAGTCCACCGGGCGGAAGATGACCAGCATCGTCAATGCCCTGCTCTTGCTCGCGCGCGTGCGCCGCGGCGGCGTCGAGACGGAGCTCGTCGACATGGGGCCGGTGGTGGCGCAGGCGCTCGAGCAGGTGAAGGGCCAGGCCGCGGCGCGGGGCGCGGTGATCGAAGTGCCCTCGGTTTTTCCTCGGGCGCGCGCGTATGCGCCCTGGGTCGAGAGCGTGTGGGTCAATTATCTCTCGAATGGCCTCAAATACGGCGGCGCCCCCCCGCGCCTGAAGCTCGGCGCGAGCCTCCTCGAAGGAGGCAAGGTGCGCTTCTGGATCTCCGACAACGGGGCAGGGCTCACGACCGAGGCGCGCAAATCGCTCTTTTTGCCCTTCACGCGCCTCGACCCCGAGCGCGTCGAGGGGCATGGCCTCGGCCTTTCCATCGT
>JANMGF010000835.1:0-6301 GCA_031374535.1 Polyangium sp. (in: bacteria) | reverse complement strand
GGCCCGGATCCCGCCTTCCCCGCTGATTTGCTCCGGCGCCATGTAGAGCGGCGTGCCGACGACGGCGGTCGTGTTCGCGTTCGTGACGGCGACCTTGGCCACGCCGAAGTCGAGGATCTTCACGCACGGCCGGCCGTCGTCGCGCGTCGCCACGAAGAGATTTTCGGGCTTCAGGTCGCGGTGCACGATGTTCGCCGCGTGGGTCTTGTCGAGCGCGATGGCGACCTGGGAGAGGTAGAGGACGGTCTCGGTCTCCGCCAATGGTCCGCGGCGCTTCACCAGGCTGCCGAGCTCCTCGCCGACGAGGAGCTCCATCACCAGAAACGGCAGCTGCGTCGCCTGGTCCACGCCCGCGTCGAGGACCTGCACGAGGTGCTCGCTCTCGATGCCGCCCGTGACGGTCGCCTCCTGCGTGAACCGCCCGCGCATCACCGAATTCTCGACCACCGCCGGGTGCATGACCTTCAGCGCCCGCTTGCGGTTCGTGGTCTCGTCGTGGACCTCGAACACGGCGCCCATGCCGCCCGCCTTGATGCTGCGGACGACGCGGTAACGGTCGTGGAACAAGGCGCCTTGGACGAGCATGGGAGAGACCGGCTCGTGCATCCTAGACCAAACGCGCGGCTTCGTGAAAGGGGGTCTCGGGTCGGAGACCTGCCCGTCCGGCCGCTACCTCTCGTGTTCTGCCGGGTTTTACGTCGAAGCGACAAGATCCCGCAGCGAGACGGGCGAGAGCTCCGCGAGGCCATGAAGCTCGGCATAACTGCGCAGCACCTCGCCCGGACAGGCGGACGCGAGCACGCAGCGGGCCTCGTGCGGGCAAGGGACCGCGGAGGCGTGGAAGGCCGCATGTTCGGCCTCGCCAGCGCGATGACGGAAACGCGGGTCGCGGTACTCGGTGCCCGGCAGCGGAGGTCGCTCGGCGGGGGCGTCGAGCCAGGCGCGCGGCGCAGCGCCCACTTCCTGCATGCGTCGAAAAACGACGCACGGAACGACGCCCTGCACGTTCATGCGGACGCCCCGCGCATGTGCCTGGGAAACGGCCTCCGCGACGTCGGTCATGCGCGGCGCGGACGAGAAATACCGGTCGGCGCGTGATTCGAAGCTCGGGTAGGGCATGTGCGGGAAGAAGGACAAACCGCGCCCGGCGGCGAATCGACCGACGCCTTCGAGCTCGCCCGTGGAGCCACGCGTCGCCACGCAGAGGATCCACACCGATGCGGGCGGCACGCGGGCGAGGAGGTTCGTGAGGGCGCGTATCACGAGGGCGTGCGCGCTGTCGCGGCCGACGATCCGATCGTGCACCTCGGGCCGCATCGAATAAAGCGGCACGTGAAAGCGTTTTTCCGCGGGGAGCGCGCCGACCACGTCGTCGCAGAAGGCCGGATCGGCGAGGCGCGTGCACGGGGAGAAGACGTGGGCCGCGAGGTAACCGAGGTCCTTGGCGCGGCGGAGGACGTCGAGGATCCGCGAATAGGCGAGCGGATCGTAGCCATTGATGCGAACTTTACGCACGCCGCGGCGGCGGTTCGATTCGAGATCGGCGTAGAGCCGGGCGAGCACGCGGTCGCCGCCGTCCTCGGGAGGAGCGGTCTCCTTGATGGAGCAAAACGCGCAGGCTTGCTGGCAATCGGCGTCGATCGCGAGGTTCAGGATCTCGTCGCCAGGCGCGAGCGGCTCTTCTTCATGCGCCGGAAGTGCCAGCGAAGGGGCCACGTCCGAGAGGATGTCCGGAAAAACGACCTCGAGGCCCTCGTGATCCCGTAATTGCAGGACAAACGCGACGAGCGCGCGGAGCTCGTCCGCGCCGGGAGGATCGGCCGCGCCGAGCGAGAGGTGCTTGATCGAAAAATGCGCTGTCGTGGCGAATGCGGGTTTCGTATCGTCGCGGCGACCGACGATGAGGAGCAGGCGCCGCGCGTCCGATTCTCGCCGGAAATCCAGAACGAGCTCGAGCCCTCCCTCGTGGGATTTTTGCAGGTATGAGCTCGGATAAACGTCGCAGAGGGCAAACCCCGAAACAGCGGGCGCGCCTTCCACGATCTCCGGCGAAAGCAGGGCCCGGAGCGCGTCGCGGCCGAAGATCATCCGGCCTTGTTCGCGACCGCGGCCGAGGGCCTCGGCGATGGTTTTTCCGGGATTCTGTTCGAGGAGCGCGTCGATCGAGGCCGCGACGGCCATCACGAGCCGCGAGACCTCCTCCCGCCGCTCGGCCGTTCGTTCGGCGAGGGCGCCGCGATACCGCACACCGCAAGACCCGAGCCTTCGGAACACGGGGCCAGGGGCGCCCTGCGGAAGGACCGTGACCTCGACCCAGTCGGCGCTGCCTTTGGCCTCGAACCGCGCCAAGAGTCGGTCCTCACCGTCGAGCAAGATCGCCTTGCACGTGAATCCCCCGAGCCGGAGCGGCACGAGGGCGACCTCCATCCCGGAAAAACCCTGCCGCGCGAGCGCACCTTCCTTCGGATCGATCAAACGATTCCCCCGCCCGACCGATCCCACGCGAGGACCCACGCCGCGAAGCGATCGATCGTCGCGCGATCCCGGGCGTAGATGCGCGATTGTTCGTGATCGGGGACGTCCTCGGAGAAATACACGATGTCGTACCGAGGCGAACGGCGATACGCAGGCTCGGCCGGGTTTGTCGGGGTGACGATGAAGGAGAGGGTTTGTCCCTCCCTCTCGAGCTCCACGACGGGCACGGTGCTGCGGAACGTGCGGAGGCGCGCGCCTTTGTTGCGCCAGCCCTCGGGGTTCGGGAAGGAGGGGCCGCCGAAATCGCGGGCGAGGGCGGCGGTGAGCGCGTCGGCCAGGGGTTGCAGCGGATCGAGATCGGACGTCATCGGTTCATCCGGACTGTCGCATGTCCCGTTCGAGATCGCGGATCGTCGCTTGATAATGCGCTGGATCGATCTGCTTCAAGGCGAGCAAGGCCGCGATCCGGTGCAGCCTGGCCTCCGCGAGATCGGACCGGACGAGGGCCTCGCGCGCCGCTTGCGCCTGGCTCGATCGAATCCGCGCGGTGGCGCGGCCGAGCATCGCGGCGCCGAGCAAAAGCAAGAGCGCGCCGACAGCGAGGAGGAGCGCCGCGAAGGGAGCCCCGTCCGACGCGAACAAGGCACGAAACCCTGCAATGGCGGCGAGCACGACGACCCCCAGGAGCGCGATGACGGCGCCGATCGCGCCGAGCCGGTCCATCCAGGCCGCCCGCGTGAGCTGACGCATCGCGAGCCCGCGGTACAGATCGGCCTCCCGATCGAGCCGAAGGGCCAGCGTCGTGATGGGATCCTCGTCCGAGAGCGCAGGCAGATCCGTTCCTGCGATGTTCTCCGCGTCCGCCGGATCGTCGAGCGCGCGCATGGCCGTGTTCGCCCCGTTCCGCATGGCGCGCGCGGCACGATCGGCCGCGGGCGCGAGGCGTCCCTCGATAGCCGTTCCCACGTCCCGTGCAAACGTGCGGGCGCGCGCCTCGACCGCGACGCCCGACGCCTCCTCCTTGTCCTTGTCGTCGTCCTCGGGCGCCTCCACGCGCGCCACCTTGCCCCAGCCGCCGCCCCCTGCATTCGTCGTCGTCTCTGCCATGGTCGAACTCATCGCCCCCTCACCGGCATTCATCGTCGATCGGATCGAGCCCCGCCTCGCACATCGTGGACGGCGGCGGAGCCGGGTCGGTGACGGCGCCGAGGACGATGGGCTCGGCCTCGAAACCCATGCCGAACGACATCGCATTACATTGCGGAGCCCCCCCCTCCGCGCCCATCGCCTCGGGATCGAGGAGGATGTCGATCTCGCTGCAGAAGAGGCCACGCACCTGCAAATAAATGACGTCCGTCCGGCAGAGCTTGTCTTCGGCGGTCGCTCCGAACCGGAGCCCGGAGAGGGCCTGGAAGACCGCCGGGATGGGCCATTTCGCGGAAATCGTGCCCTCGTTCAGCCGGTAGCCGCCGCCCGCGGCAGGTTCGATCTTCGCCGTCAACGTCGCCGCGACGATGTTGATCGGCATGCGCACGGTTGGCGCGACGAACAGAAGGGGGAACTCTTCAATCCTGGCGACGAGGACGCCGCCGCGCACATAGGCCGCGGGGTCCACACGAATCGGCGCGTCGACGTTCATCGACCCCGGGGCGACCGAGGTATTCGAGACCGGCCAGACGTCCGTCCCGTCCCACGCAGGCGGCATCGCCGCGCGGCCCGGGGTCTCATAGACGGAGACCTCGACCTGATCGTCGTCCGGGGTGCCTGAATAACCCTTCACCCGCACCAGCACCGACCACTGGCCGAGCGCCGAGCCCTCATTGATGAGGATACTCGTCACGCCGCCGTTCGCGAGGTCGCTGATCCGGGCGAGCGCGATGCCCGTCGCATTGTCGAGCCCACGCGGGTCGTCGCAGACCTCGTCCTTCGCCTCGGCCCACGAAGGCGGCGCGCAGCTCTGCCCGTCGATCGTGCAGGAGCATTTGCCGTCGATGTCGTAGCCGATGCGCGGGGCCTCGTCGTCCTCGTCGAGGTCCACCTTCCGGAATGCCACGACAAACTCGACGTCTCCACCGACGTTTTTCACGCCGGGCGCCGCGGTCGGCCTCACCGGGTCGCAGACGGGGGCGGGCTGGTAGTCGTCATCGAGCCCGGCGAGGGTCGCGCAGCCGGCCTCCCCGAACGCCGCGCCGACCCCGGCGAGCACGCAAAATGCCCCGATTCGAGCTCGGTTCACCACGCACCTCCAAGAGACATTCCGCCGCCACGCGGACCGAGCCCGAGCGACACGAAAGGCCGAAAGGACGCTGTCTCCGTCGTCGTCTCGGGCGGCTTCGGGGCGGTGATCAGGAAAACCGCACCCGCGCCGGCCGAAAGGACGCCGAGGGCGAGAGCCACATTCGACGCCGTGGCCGCGCCGCGCCCGCGCTCGACCTCCAGAAGCGTCGCGTCATCGCAACGAAGCGTGGGGCACGCGGTCGCCACGTCACTGCCGATCGAAATGGCCCGCGCCCCGAAATACCCGCCCACGCCGAAAAACACGGCCGATACGCCGAGCGCCGCGAATCCAACGGGTTTCTTCCATTTTCCACCAGGATCGGGCGGCTTCGGATCCGGCACCCGTTCGAGCTTCGGGACGATCACGGTCGCCGCCTTCGTGGCCTCCACCTTGAATTTCCCCTCCCAGGGCTTGTATTTCGGCGCCTTCACCACGACCGCGTGTTCGCCTGGATCGACCGGGATCGCCGTTCCCCACGCGCCTGGGTCGAGCGGCACGCCGTCCATCTCCACGGCGAGGTCCTTCACCTGGGACTCGGTCGGCACGGTGACCACGAAACGTGCGAGGAGCGGTTCGAGCTTCTCGATGTGCTCCTGGGCGATCTTCTGCCGATCGGCGCGCTTCGCTTTTTTGGCGATCTGGAGCGCCTCGTTGAACTCGCCCCACGCGGTCGCCGTCTTGCCTTCTTCCTCGTGGCAAAGCGCGAGGTTCAAGAGGGTTCCGAGCGCCGCGTCGATGCGGTAGCTGCCTTCGAACTTGCGGCACGCCTCGGAGACCTTGCCCTCTTTTTGCAGCTTCTTGCCCTCCTTGAAGAGCGCCTCGGCCATGGCCGCCGTCGAGGAGGATCTGTCCTGGGCGCGGGCCGAGGTGGGCGCGACAAACGCCGGGACGAGCGAACAAACGAGCGCGAGGGCGAGAGGCCCGAGGCGATCAGAGGCGATCATCGAGGGCATCGCTATTGGTCTTGCGTTTCGTCGAGACGGGGGCGGTGGGCCTGGGCAAAGGGGAAGGCGTGGGCGCAGCGACGGCCGAAGGCGCGGCCGTCTCGACCACGGCCACGGGCGGCGGATCCATGGGTTTTGGCGCTGTGCTCGGCGCAGGCTCTCGGGGCAGGTCCCTGCTTCCGGAGACGCCCGGTGCTGTTTCGCCTTGGCTGAAGCCGAACACCACGAGCCCACCAAGCACGACGAGCGCACACGCCACCGCGGCCACGATCGCCGCGCTCTTGCGGCGCGTGCGGACGGTCATCTCCGCGGGCTGCGGGGGTGCGTGCAGCAGCGCCGTGCCCGTGCCCGCGATCATCGGCACGTGCACCGGGACGTTCGGAAGGGCAGAGCCCGTGCCCGTCGTCGGGACCCAGGGCCTGCCGCGGGGCCTCGGCGGCGCGAAGGGCAGGAGCGCACACGCGAGCTCGTCCACGCTTTGCCAGCGCCGATCGAGCCGTTTTTCGAGGCAACGGTGCACGACCGCCTCGAGGGCCGGGGGCACGTCGGGGCGCAACCGTCCGCCGTCCTCGACGCCGATGCTGACTTCGGTCTGGAAATCGGC
>JANMGF010000809.1:0-3231 GCA_031374535.1 Polyangium sp. (in: bacteria) | reverse complement strand
CGGGACCGGCCGAGGCCGACGCCGCCGTCACCGCTGAAAGCGCTGTGACCCGGCTCTGCGCCTCTCGCTGGAGCTCCCCCACCATCTGTCGTTCGGGGCCGCCCGGCGGGAGCGCGAGGACCTTCCGATAATACGCGAGCGCCTGCTCCTTTTGCCCCAGATCCTCGATCGCGGCGCCGGCTCCGAAGAGCGCCGGTGCCGCGTTTTCGTCGTCGGCGAGCACGTTGCGGAAGACGTCGAGCGCGGCCTCCGCCTTTTTTTGCCGCAGCAACGCGAAACCAAGCGCGGTCTTCGTGCCCGGATCCGGCCGCAATTGCGCCGCCGCCCGGAGCGCGCGTTCTGCTTCCTCGGGCTTGCCGGTGGAGAGCAATGCCTGGCCGAGCGCATTCCAGGCATCCGCGCTTTTTGGATCGAGCTCCGCCGCGCGCTGAAAATGTGGAATGGCCTCCCCGGTCTTCTGCTGCCGGGCCCGCGCATTGCCGAGCGCGAGCCGCGCCTCGAAGCTCTCGCCGCCCCGGAGCGCCGCTTCGAGATGACCGATGGCCCCCGTGATATCTCCCTCGGCGAGCTCGATCTGGCCGAGCCCCACGAGCGCCCCGATATCGGCGGGCTTCACCTTCAGCGCGAGCTGAAACTCGGCTTTCGCCCGCGCCGCCTCCTCCTTGCGTGTCAAAAGCACGAGCCCCAGCGCCGTGTGCGCCAGCGCCGAATTCGGGTCGGCCGCGAGCGCCTCGGCGAACTTCACCTTCGCCCCCTCGATATCCCCTTGCCGGGCGAGGATGTTGCCGAGCGCGGTGAGGTACACCGGAGCGCGCGCCTTGTCGGTGTCGAGCAGGAGCGACGCCTCGTAACGTGCATCCTCGATGGCCTCGGGGCCAATACGCGCGGCGCTCTCGGCGATCAGGTGGACCCGCGCGCGCATCAGGGCGCGTTGCACGTCCGGGTCCGTGGGGGCGAGCTCACGCGCGTGGCCGTATGCCGCGAGTGCCTGCGGGTAACGGCCGTCCGCGAGGGCCACGTCGCCTTGCGCCAGGTGCTCCCGCGCGAGCTCGGGCATCCCATTGCAGGCCGAGGCGAGCGCGGCGACGAGGACGAGGGCCGAGACACGAAAGGCTCTTGCAAGGGTTTTTTGGATCATGTCAGCGAGCCGCGGGCTCGGCCGGGATTTCCACGACCGGAGGTACGAGGGGCTCCGTGGTTGTTGGGGTCGTGGCGCCCCGGGGAGCGAGCTCGACGTCGGCCTGCACGACCGGCGGGACGAGCGGCTCGGCCTTCATAGCGCCGCGGGGATCGATCGCGACGTCCACCTGGATCACGGGCGGCGTGAGGGGCGCGGTCGGACCCTGGCGAAGCACGTCCGCCGGCTCGATCACCTGCCGCGTGGGCTCCGCGGCGGCGCCCGCGGGTGGAGGCGGGGCCGCCGGGGTCGGGGGCGTCGTCTGGCTCGTCTGTGCGAGGGGCGCGTGGTCGACGGTCACCGGCTTCGCGGCCGGATCCTGCGCAGCCGGGGCAGGGGAGGGCCACGTTCGGAGGAGCAGCGCTGCCCCCGCGGCGAGGAGGCCACCGAGCGCGACGAGCTTCGTGGTCCTCGCGCGCCCGGCGCGATCACTCATTGTAATTCGAGTTGTTGACGCAACGGAAGATGCGGCTATTGCCCTTGTTGCAGTTGCCTTCGAAGTTGTTGATGTCGGTTCCGTTGATGCAATAGGCGTCGTCGTCGCCTGTGCGGTTGCCGATCCAGTCGCCGTTGAAGAGGACGGAGCCGGTGCCGTTCGCCTGGGCGAGGCGGTAGAGCTCGTTGTACGTGGAGATGTGCCCGCCGAGCGCGGCGCAGACGTTCT
Source organism: Polyangium sp. (in: bacteria) (assembly GCA_031374535.1). Taxonomy (GTDB): domain Bacteria; phylum Myxococcota_A; class Polyangia; order Polyangiales; family Polyangiaceae; genus Polyangium. Next base: position 1,390 of record JANMGF010000809.1, on the reverse strand, counting down.
GCGCGTTGTTGAAGTTCTGCGCGGCGAACCACGTCGTGGCGCAGATGGTGTTGGAGCGCGCGATGCCTCCGAGGGTCGTCTGCGTGGTCGCGCCCGCGGCATTGAACGGAGCGGTGCATGTCCTCGGGCCGGCGCCGATGAGCTGCATCCACGTCGTGTTGCCGACGTTGTTGGTCTTGCGATACCAGAGATCCTGATCGAAGAAACTACCGGCGATCTGCATTGCGTAGTTGTTGCCGGTGTTGCTGTGCCGCACGTCGATGAGGTGCTGCCAGGAGGACGCGTTCGGGTAGTAGTTCGCCGGGGCGGACGCCTCGTAGAAGCCGCTCCGTGAGCCAGTCGCGTCGGCGTTGTCCTTCGTCTCGGTCCGCGTGAGGCCATTGCCCCAGTACACGATTCCGTCGGCCCGGATGTTCCCGGTCGCGTGGACCTGCTCGGCGGGGCCCGCGGTCCCCACGCCGATGGAGCCGGGGACGTAATTGATGCCGGACGTGCCGCCGTCGAATTGCAGGTAGGGGGCCTGGTCGTTGTGAATGCCGCCGCGGAACTGGGCCTGCGACTGGAAGTAGACCGTGCCCGCATTGAAGTAGGCGCCGCCGGGCACGACGACGTACGAGCTCGCGACGATGTACGGGTTTGCCGCGGTGAAGCGGAGGTTGCCGGCCCCGTCGGAGGCCGCGTTGATACGCAGATAGCCGTTCGCGTGGATGTTCGACGCGGCGAACTGCTCGTACCCCGTGCCCGGGTTGTTGTACGTGCGGATGATGCCGTCATTGCCCATCCCGAGCTGCGAGGCCACGACGCCCGGCCAGTGGAAGGCGATCCGGGGCGTCGCGGTCGTGCGCACCTCGATGGGAGCCGTGTCGTAGACCGTGCCTGCACCGCCGGTGACATCCACCCTGTCGGTGGTGGTCATCGTGGTGCCGTCGTCGGTGATACTCGAGTTTCCGCCCGTCGTGGCGGCCGTGAACTTGATGACCGTATTGACGGTGCCGTTGATATTGGCCGAGCCGGCGGGGCCCTGCGGACCGATGGCACCGGTCGCGCCGACGGGACCTTGAGGGCCAACCGCGCCGGTCGCGCCCTGGGGGCCCACCGGTCCGATCGGTCCGACAGCACCGGTCGCACCCTGCGGACCGACCGGTCCAACCGGTCCCGTGGGCCCTAGATCCCCCTGCGGCCCCATGGGACCGGTTGCGCCTGGGGGTCCGACCGGTCCGACGGCACCGGTAACGCCCTGGGGCCCCACCGGTCCGACCGGTCCGGTGGGACCGATATCGCCCTGGAGACCCATCGGACCGGTGGCCCCCTGGGGTCCGATCGGTCCGACGGCACCGGTCGCACCCTGCGGACCGACCGGTCCAACCGGTCCCGTGGGCCCTAGATCCCC
>JANMGF010000747.1:0-5948 GCA_031374535.1 Polyangium sp. (in: bacteria) | reverse complement strand
TTCGTGGGCGATCCCGGGATCGATGCGTTGCTCGCCGAGTCCGCGACACTCGAGGACTGGGCTCGTGGGCTCGGGGATGTACCTCTGTCGATCTTTATCGCCTTCGTAGAGAAGTTCCTGGTGGGGACCTCGACTCCGCCGGCAGCTCTCGATGCGGCGACGGCAATTTGCTGGAGCTACCTGAAGGTAGAGCCACAGTTCGACGATGACGTCGACATGGCTTCGGCGCGCACGGTCGATGAGACTGCCATCACCTGGCCCGAGGACACGAACTCTGTCCCCACCTCCGCCCCTGCCACCGCCCTCTTCATCGCACGCGCGGCCTACGCCAGCGTGGTAACCGGCCACCGAGGGCAATTGCCGGCCCCGCTCAATCTCACGGATCCCCGTGTCCGCGTCTCCTGTCTTCTCCACGAGATCGCCAACTCCCGCAACCTCGGATCCAACACCGCAAAGCTGACACACGAGATCGAAAACGCCGATCCCGTCCTGCGCCCCCTCCTCGAAATCGCCGGTGTCCTGCCGCCCGCCCTGCCCCCCGCAGCCACCATCACCACCACCACCCCTGCCCCCTCCAAGGACGACGCCCCCACCAAGGAAAAACCCCGCCCCCTCTTCACCTGGCTCCACCTCTCCGATATCCACTTCGGCCACCCGAACGTCTCGCACCGCTGGGACCAGAAGCTCGTCCTCGCCGCCCTTCGCGACGACCTCGCCCGCCTCGACGAATACGGCATCCCCAAACCCGACGCCCTCTTCCTCACCGGCGACATCGCCTTCTCCGGCAAGAAAGAACAATACACCGAAGCCCGCGCCTGGCTCGATGCCCTCACATCACGCCTCGGCCTCGCGCCCGATCGCGTCTTCCTCGTCCCCGGCAACCACGATGTCGATCGAACGATCGACAAGACGGATCGCAACGTCGCGCGCCTCCTGCGCGGCCTACGCCAAGGAGCCGATCTGCTCGATGAGGTCCTCGCGAACCCCGACGACAGGGCCTTGCTCACCTCACGCTTCGCCGCCTATCTCGAGTTCGCCAGCGCCTTCCCCGCCGTCCACCACCCCGATCCATTCTCCTGGGCGCACACCCTCGCCGCAGGTGATCTCTCGCTCCGTATCCTCGGCCTGAACACCGCCCTGATCGCGGCCGATGATCTCGACCGCGGCAAACTTTGGCTCGGGAACGAGGCCCTCGCGAAGACACTCGCAGACGCCGATCGTTCACGCGAGCTCGTCCTCGTCCTCACCCATCATCCGCTGCGCGACGGCTGGCTCGTCGATCAACGCGAGGCCGACCGCCACATCCAGAGCCGCGCCCACGTGCACCTCTTCGGACACGTGCACGACGCGAACTCCGAGGACGCGCGATCCGGCTCCGGCGCGGGCCTCTTGCGGATCGCCGCCGGCGCCGCGCACGGGGACAACCTGCCAGGGATCCCCGCGAGCCACGGGTATTCGGTCGGAGCCGTGATTCCCATGCAGGACGGCTCGGTGCACGCGCGGATCTGGCCACGCGCTTGGTCCGAGAAAAACAAAGACTTCCGCCTGGACACCCAAAACACGCCCCACGGCCGCGCATTCGCCGATCACCTGTTGCCAGGCGTGCGCCCACGTTCCCCTTGACAACCCTCAAAAAATCCGCCGACTCTCCCGGCATGCCGATCCAATCCAACGACGACCCGACCCACACCCTCGAAATCCTCGCCGCGAAGGTCGGCGCGCCCCAGGCGGGGCTCCTCGACGCGCTCCTCGCGGGCACGGAGAACGAGCAGCTCACCGACAAAGGGCGGGAGATCGCCACGGGGCGGATCGTCGTCGATGGGGTGCGGCTTTATCAGGAGGCGTTTCACTTCTGGCAAGGCGCCTCCGACGAGCAGAAGAAACGCCTCAAAGGCTTCTCGCTCCCCTTGCTCGCCGTCGCCGTGCATCAGCTCCTCGCGCTGCACGTGCGGGCGCAGAAGACCGCGGATGAGGCGACGGACGAGGGCAAATCGCGAACGAAACGCGCGACCGAGGCGAGCCGGGCGGCGGCGCATGGGCTCGGGCTCCGCGATCAGGCCGCCTCGGCCTTGAAGGACGCGGCCGGGCTCGACGCGGCGCTGCGCGCGGAGGTCGACGAGACGGTGGGCACGGCCGAGACGCCGGACACGCTCGCGCGTGGCCTCGGCGGGCTCGCCGATGTCCTGCGCGCGTGGCTGAAGTCCCCGGCGGGCTCGCCCCTCCAGGCGCGCCTCGCGCTGGCGAGCCTCGACGCCGCCTACGCAGACGAGCTCACCGCCGCGGCGAACGCCGTGCAAACGACCGCGGCGCAAGCCGGCGAGCGCAACGCAGCCAGGGCCGCGGCGCAAGCCGGGCTCGATCGCGAAGACGGCGTGGCGATTCTCCTGCTCGGTCAGATCGTCCGGGCCTTCGAGGCCGCGCACGATCTCGATCCGACGATCCCGCGCCTCCTGCCGAATTCGACGCGCCGGCTGTTCTCCCGGCGAACGAAGAAGAAGGAGACGGGCGCGGCGGAGCCTTGAGCGCCCCGGCATGACGAAGGTCGACCCGAACGACGCCGTACCGTTCTGCTGCCGCGTCACCTGAGCCGCTTGCCGCCAAGCCCCCTCAGAACCTCCGCGCCGCCCGGAACCGCTTCGGGAAGTACGTCGATTTGCGCGTGAGGTCGAGGATCGACCAGCCCCCGAGGTTGCCCATCGTCGGCCCGTCCGCGGACAGGCGGCTCGAGATGAAGCGCAGGTGCGCCGCCGAATCCGCCCCGAGGTAGAGCCCCACGTGTGTGACGGCCGTCGAGGGATCGGCGCTGCAAGCGGGATCGGCGAGGCTGTAATCGCAGTTCAGGTCAAAAAAGACGACGTCGCCCACCTGCAACGCGGAGAGCTCCGCGGCCGTGGGCGTGCCGCCGTTCGCCGCGAGGCCGTCGGTCGGCTGGAGGCGGAAGGGCACGATCACCTTGCCGGGGCCAACGGAGTACTGCTGGCGGCTCGTGCGCGGGATCGCGCCCGCGTATTCGTTGAGCGAGAGCGGGATCATCGCCTCCGCGCCCTCGTACGAAAAATTGGCCCGCGCGCCCCATACGAGGCGCACGTAACCCGAGCAGTCGAGCTTGCCGAGCTGCGTCGGATCGGCGTTGCGCGCCGACGCGTCCGACGGATCCCAGGACGTGCCCAGGAAATCGTGAAAATCGGCGCCCCATTCATGGCGTGCGTCGAGGGCGGTGCCTTCGGCGTAATCGAACGCGATACCGATGATGTCCTTCGCCCCGGTAGGGGCGTCGCAGTTCTTCGCGCGCGCGGCGTTGAGCCAATTCGTCAGGGTGGAGGCGGGCGTCGCTGGATCGAAGGGCAACGGCAGGGTGCGCACCCAGCTCGTGGTGATGACGGTCACCACGGCGGGGGCGCCCCAGGTGAAGGAGCGCGAGGGACCCTCCATGTGCACCGTATACGCACCGGCCGTGAACGAGGCGACGGGCCTCGCGTCGAGATACGCCGTGGTCGCGGCGCCGGAGGTCTCGAACGTGAAGGTCGAGGCTTCGGCGCAGGTCTCGGTCAGGGCCGCGCGGCTTTCGGAGATATCGTCTCCTTCGAGTCGCTCGCCGTCCTCGATTCCGAGGGTGCAACCGGCGACCGCCGTGGGGAGGAGGAACCCAGGGAGGGCAAACCCCAAAACGATACGTTGGACGCCAAGATGAAATCGCATGACACAGCTTTCCCGCCGGAGGTCCACGCCGCTGCGTGCCCCCGTCGTAAGAAGTTCGGCCGCATGCCGCCGAAGGCTACGGCGTGCCGGCGATGACTGCCGACTTACGCAGCATCACCTATGTCAGCCACGTGGGCAAATTTGCGACACCACGGAACGAGACGTGGACCGCGTCACTTGCTCAGCACACCCGCCACGACGAGCAAAGCAATCACGATCCCCATCAAGCTCTCGCCCGCGATGAACCCGGAGGAGACCGGGACCGTCCATCGATCGGCCAGCGCGGGCTTCACCTTCCGCAGCACGTGCGCGATGAGCGAGCCGATGAACATCGCGATCGCGTTGCTCGCCGGGATCACCAGCGCAATCCCGAGGCCCGCGGGGGACGGGATGAACGGCAAGAGCCTCTTCGGCGCGAACCGCTCCGCGAGCGCGAGCACGAACCCGAGCGCGAATCCGATCCCCACCGCCCGCAGCGCTCCCGGCGGCAATCCCCCGAGCCCACCCGCGAACGCCTGCGACACGCCCGCCCATACGAGGCACGAGGGCGCCGGCCACTCCTCGCTGCCGAGCACCGTCGGATCCGGCATGATGAGCCAGAACGCCGGCACCACCACGAGCGCGCCGGCCACCACGCCAAAGAGCTGACCCTTGAGCTGCTGCCGCGGGCTCGCGCCGAGGAGCCAGCCGCTCTTCAGATCCGTCAACAGATCCGCCGAATGCAGGCCGATCCCGCCCGTCACGTTCGCGCTCATGATGTTGCCCGCGAGGTTGCCCGGCGTGAGCAGCCCGAACACCGCCTGCGTCACCGGTCCGAGCGCCTTCGTCGGCGTGACGTCCGTCTCGCCCGTCACGCGCGCCGCGACAAACCCCATGATCACCGCGAGCGGCACCGCGACGGCCCCGGCCCAGATCGGGATCTTGAACAGGAACGCCATCAGGGTGATCACCAGCGGCGCGAGGAGGGCAAACCCCGCGGGGAACCACCAATCGGGGCATTCCACCGCGGCGATGGGCTCCTTCTCCACAGGCGCGCCACGGGAGAATAGCCCCGACAAACCGCGGAGCGTCCGCACGACGCTCTTGTAATCGAGCAGGAAGCTCGTCAGGCCCGAGGCGACCAGGATCGCGGCGCCCGGCCAGAGCGTCCAGCCGACGATCGCCTTGTAGCTGACCTCCTTGATCGCGTGCTCCTGGAAGAGCCGCGGCGCGAGGATCGCGTAACAACCGAGCCCCGAGAGCAGGAGCGAAAAGCCCGTGCGAAAACTCATGAGCGCGCCCGCGCCGACCAGCACGAGCTCACTCTTCAGCGTGATCGTCCAGTCCTTCGCCGCGCGCCCCGCGATCGAGAACGGCAGCGCGACAGACCCCGGCACGTTGAACGGGATCCACGACGCCTTCGCGTCCCGCAAAAACGCGAGGAGCGCGCCCACGAGCCCTGCGTACCCGAGCAGCTTGGCCTTGTCTTTCCCGCCGCCCGCGCTCTTCTCCCCGCTCGCGCCCGTGGCATGCGCCGCCTCGTGCATCGAGCGCAGCGTCTCGGCCGTCGCCGTCCCCGTGGGGAAGGCGAGCGCTTCTTTGTTGATGAGCTGCCTCTTGATGGGGATGGCCGCGAACACGCCCATCGCCGCGATGACCCCGAACCAGAGCATCATCCAGAGCGGGCTCGGCCGCGCCGTCGTCACCATGAGCAGCGCGCCGAACGCGGCCATGTTTCCGCCGCCCGTCATGTATCCCGCCGCCGAAGCGACCGAACCCATCGCGTTGTTCTCGAGGATCGTGAACTCGCTCGTCGTGAGCTTCGTCGCCCGGAAAAGCTCGAAGACGGCGAACGCGAGGATACAGGCGGTCAACGTGACCCCGAGGCTCCAGCCCGTCTTGAAAAAGACGTAGAGGTTACTCAAACACATCACGCCGCCGATGAGCATTCCAGCGATGATCGCGCGCGGCGTGAGCTGTTTTTCACCCTTGCGATAGACGGTATCGAGCCATTGTTGCTCGGGATCCTTCGCAGGGGTGATCTCCGTCGGGGCAGGCGCGGCAGGCGGGGTCATCGTAGACATCGTAATTCATCCACGAGCGTACCGGAGAAACGGGAGGGGTGCGAAGTAAAACCTCCGAGGGTGCTGCCACAGCGTCGCGCCCGGGGTTTCACCCCGGACCCCACCGGGGCTATCCGCCCCTGGACCCGGACCAGCGCATGCGCTGGACCTTTGGTCGATGAACTGCGCGATGCGCAGTTCATCGAA
>JANMGF010000746.1:0-4773 GCA_031374535.1 Polyangium sp. (in: bacteria) | reverse complement strand
CGATGGAGTACGTCGAGGGGTTCGACCTCCGCGAGCTCTTGCGCCGCGCCGCCGCCGCGAGGGTGCCTTTCCCCGTCGCTTATTCGCTCCTCATCGTCGGCGACGTCCTGCGTGGGCTCGATTATGCCCATCGATTGCGGGACGTGGACGGCGCGCCGCTCGGGATCGTGCACCGCGACGTCTCCCCGGCGAACGTGCTCGTGAGCTTCGAGGGTGGGGTCAAGCTCTGTGATTTCGGGATCGCGCGGGCGAGCGCGGTGGATGGCGTGGACACGGCGTTCCAGGGCAAAGCCGGCTACATGAGCCCGGAGCAGGCGCGGGGCGAGGCGCTCTCGGCGACCTCGGACGTGTTCGCCGTCGGAATCATCCTGTGGGAGCTGCTCGCGGGAAAAAGGCTCTACAAGGCGCGGGCCGGGGAAACGCTGCTCGATGCGTCGCGCCGAGCCGAGATCCCCGAGCTCCCGAGCCGCGGTTTGCCCGAGGAGGAGGAGCTCTTCGGGATCGTGCGGCGCGCGCTCGCCACGGACACGTTCGAGCGATACCCCACGGCCGGGGCAATGCTGCGGGATCTCGAGGTGTACGCCGCGAAGGCGCGCATGCTGGCGAACCCGATCCAGTTCGGCGCGTGGCTCACCCATCATTTCAGCAAGGAAGTGCTCTCCGAGCGGAGGGCGCGGCAGCGGGCGATCGAGGCGATCGAGCGTGGCCCCGTCGCGGTGATCACGCCGATCGGGAAGCGGACGCGGCCGGCCAATGGCAATGCGGCCAAGAAAAACGGAAATCACACGCCGACGCCGCCCACGCAACGGGTCGTGCCGCGCAAGGACGAGCCAGAGAGAGGCGCGCGGCCCTCGAAGTCGCTCGACCCGGCGGAGCGGCAGAAGCTTCTCGCCAAGAAGCGGCGCAAGGCGCTCGAGGTGCAGGGGAAGGGCGGCGCGCTGATGAAGGTGGCGCCGCGCGAGGCGTCCGAGGGCGGTTATGCAGGCGCGATCCTGCTGCTCGCCGCGGCGATGGTGGCGGGGCTCGTGATGCTCCAGCTCACGGCCGGCGGCTGACGCGAATCAAACGTTTCGCCGGATCAGTCCGCTCGCCCCCTGGATGCGCGACCGCCGAAAACCTGATACCTCTCCCCACCCATGCCCCTCCTCTGCGAGGTCGCCGTCCCCGTCCCGCTCGCGCGGGCCTTTTCGTACGAGGTCCCGCTCGCGCTCGCCGCTTCGGTTCGTCCGGGCGCGCGGGTGCTCGTCGAGTTCGGCCGAAAGAAGGTCCTCGGCGTCGTCCTGTCGAGCACCGAGGGCGCCGCGCCGGAGGGCGTGCGGCTCAAGCCCATCACGGCGGTCGTGGATCCCGAGCCGGTCCTGCCGGCGGAGCTGCTCGCGTTTTTGCGGGAGCTTTCGTCGTATTATTTCGCGCCGATCGGGGAGGTTTTGCGGCTCGCGCTCCCGGCCGTCGAGCGCGAGGACGTGCGTACGCTCGAGGCGCAGGGCGAGCTTCTGGCGACGACACTTTCGCGCGTGAAGCAGGTGGGCGGGCGCAAGATCGCATTCGCGCGGCCGACGGACGCCGTGGAGGAGCCGGGGGTTTTGCGAGGGCAGGCGGCGGCGATCCTGGGGCTGCTCCGGGCAAACGGGGAAATGCCGATCGCGCGGCTAGAGGACAAATTTGGCAATGCGCGGCCCGCGGTGAAGAAGCTCGCCTCGCTCGGGCTCGTGGTGCTGGAGGAGCGGGAGGCGCCGCGGGACGCGTTTTTCGCGATGCCCGAGCCGCGCGATGAGCCGCCGGAGCTGAACGAGGCGCAAGGTGGGGCCGAAGCGCGCATCGAGGCGGCGCTGGAGGAGGGAAGCCCCGCGGGGTTCTTGCTGTTTGGCGTGACGGGCTCCGGAAAAACGGAGGTGTACCTGCGCGCCATTGCGGGCTGCCTCGCGCGTGGGCGGGGCGCGATCGTGATGGTGCCCGAGATTGCGCTCACGCCGCAGCTCGTCGCGCGATTCCGGGCGCGGTTCGGCGATGATCTCGCCGTTTTGCACAGCGGTTTGTCGGAGACGGACCGGCACGCGATGTGGAAACGGGTGCGGACGGGGGCGGTGCGCGTGGCGATCGGGGCGCGTTCGGCGGTTTTCGCGCCCGTCACGAATCTCGGGCTCGTCATCGTGGACGAGGAGCACGACGGGTCGTTCAAGCAGGAGGAGGGCGTCCGGTATCACGCCCGCGATATGGCCTTGCTCCGGGCGCATCGGGCCTCGGCGGTCACGGTGCTCGGGTCGGCGACGCCTTCGCTCGAATCGGTGGAGCTCGTCCGGCGGGGCAAGCTCGTCGAATTGCGCTTGCCCGACCGCGCGTACCGGGAGGCGACATTGCCCCTGGTGACGACGGTCGATCTGCGGCGCATCGGGCCGGGGCCGACGGGGAACAAGCTGATCTCGTTGCCTTTGCACCGGGCGCTGGAAAAGACGCTCGCGGCAGGGGAGCAGGCGATCCTTTTCCTCAATCGACGCGGATTCGCGCCGAGCGTCGTGTGCGAGTCGTGCGGGCACGTGGCGACTTGCCTCGCTTGTTCGGTCGCATTGACGTTCCACCGGGCGCGGGGCGGGCGCATGCGCTGCCATTATTGCGACTGGGAGGGGCCGATGCCCGAGGCGTGCTCGGAATGCAAGGCTCCGGCGCTCGCGCTCGAAGGGCTCGGGACCGAGCGGCTCGAGGAGACGATCGCGGAGGCGTTTCCTTCGGCGCGGGTGGCGCGGCTCGATCGGGACGTGGCCGACGGGGCGAAGGCAGAGGCGATCCTCGCGAAGATGCGCGCGGGGGAGATCGACATCCTCGTGGGCACGCAAATGGTCACGAAGGGGCACGACCTCGGCAACGTGACGCTCGTCGGCGTCTTGAATGCGGACGCGGCGCTCTCCTTGCCGGACTTTCGCGCGTCGGAGCGAGGTTTTCAGCTCCTCGTGCAGGTGGCAGGTCGCGCGGGCAGGCGGGATCGTCCGGGCCGGGTGATCATCCAGACGCGGAATCCCGAGCAGCCGGCCGTGCAGTTCGCGGCCCGGCACGACGTATCCGCGTTTCTGGAGCACGAGCTCGCCGATCGGGCGGAGGTCGGGTATCCGCCGTTTTCGCGGTTGTCCTTGTTCCGGATCGACGCCCTCGACGAGGAAGTGGCGCGGCACGCGGCGGGCGTGATCGCGGCGCACGCGAAGAGCTCACCCGAGGGAGCGTCGCGCGTGGTCGAGGTGCTGGGTCCCGCGGCGGCGCCACTCGCGCGTTTGCGGGGGCGATATCGATTTCGTGTTCTTTTGCGCTCCAAGGATCGGCGCGCGCTCCGGGCCGCCGTGGCGGTGGCGGCGGCGGTGATCCCGGACATCGATCGACGCGTGCGGGTCACGGTGGACATGGATCCCGTGGCGATGTTGTGAGGAGGTTCGTTGTGCCTACCCTTCCCGATCTTGAGACAATCTGGTTGCGGATGCTGCAATATGCCGAGGAGTGCAAGGCGCAGGGGCGCCCCATCTATACGCTTCAGCGGGGCGTGAAGAATTACATCACGGATGTGCGACCGAGAAGCATCGGGCGCCGCTCCGACGAAGGACGTAGCGAGCACCAGCAAAGCCGACTCACGAAGAAGCAAGCCGAGCAGTATTAAGATTACCTGTGCGGTAAGCGTAGCGAGTATTATGTGCTCTACTTCGTGCCCGCTTTCATGCTCGCGGCATTACCGGATTTGCTCGAACATCTCGGCGACGGCCGTGTCACCCTCAAACGCAGCCCGGGCTCGACCGGAGGACGGGCCGAGCTTCCGGACGGTCGCCAGCTCGACATGACGTGCTGCATTGTCCACGCTTCTGCGGTATCATCGTCGCACGACCCATGGCCCGAGAACCGCCCCTCCGTCGCCTGACCCCCGCCGAGGCCAGCGCCTTCACGGCCAGGTGGCAGCTCGTCGCGGACGCCGAACGCGAAGAGCTGCGCTCGACCTCCTTGGTTCAGAAGTTCGCCCAGCTCGCAGCGCTCATGGCATCGGCTCGTTCACTTGGTTGGGCGACGACCGATCCTGCGGAGGTGGACGCGGTTCGCGCTCGTTGGAACCGACTCGTCGCTTTGTACCGGCATGTCTGATTCGTCCCCGCTAGATCCACTTAGGGCGACACTGGCTGCACTCGTCGAGTGGTTTCGAGCTGAGAACGTCCGGGGGATCGTGATCGGCGGCGTTGCAGCTTCTTTGCTCGGGCGTCCCCGAATGACGCGTGACGTGGATGTGTCCTGGTCTGGATCGAGGATCCTGCGCGCTGGCAGGGGTTTTTGGACTCGGGGCGGACGCACGGTCTCGAGCCTCGCATTACCGATGCGATCGGATTTGCGTCGCGTGCTCGCGTCCTTTTGTTGCGCCACGTGCCTACGGGCATCGACGTTGATGTTTCGTTTGGCGGGCTTCCGTTCGAAGATGAGGCGCTGATACGCGCGAGCGAGGGCAAGCTGGGCGAGCTTGTCATACCGCTTCCGACCCCTGAAGACCTCGTCATCATGAAGGCCGTCGCTCACCGTCCGCGCGACGCGGCCGATATCGAAGGATTGATCGATGCGAATCCCGATATCGATCGCGAACGCATTCTGCGGTGGGTCCGCGAGTTCGCAGAAGCGCTTGATACGCCTGAGATCTTGATGGATATCAAACAATTATTGAAGCGAGCCCCCGCTCGGCGACGCCCACGCAAGGGCGACCGCAAGAAATAGATGGTCTTGCCGTCCGAAGCTCTTTTCGTCAGCTCTTCGGCAGTCGGG
>JANMGF010000742.1:0-4127 GCA_031374535.1 Polyangium sp. (in: bacteria) | reverse complement strand
CCCGCAAGATCGAGCGCTTCATGTCGCAGCCGTTTGACGTCGCCGAAGTCTTCACCGGCTCGCCCGGCGTTACCAGGACCGTGAGCAGGAGCCCTTGCTCGACCTCCTCCACGGTTCCTTCGGCTGGATGCTCATGCCGATCGCGTGAACCACTACGAACTTCCGGGATGATGTACTAGCGTTCCCGGGGCAACCTCCATTGGCGCTTGCTTCCCTGCTAGCCAAGACTGGCAGGAGTAACGAGCTGACGGCCTTCCTGGATCAGTTTCGACGCGAGCTGGTGGCAGAAATGGTCCCCGAGGATGTCTTTGCTTCGCACGATCTAGTGCTGAAGCTCTGGTTACGCGAGACCGTCACAGTGCCGCGAGCCTCGACGCTGAGTACCTATTACGATGTCTTTCGCCGAGTGCTCCGAGCAGTGTCGCGACCGCGTGGGCGTCGTGGACGTGCATCGCAGGCAATCGAAGACGCGATAGATTTCACCATGCCCGAAGTGTCTGTCTTTCCCGCAAATGGGCTACCTGCACACATCGTGCTTCCGCTTGATCAGCTCGCAAGCGAAGGAGCCGCTGACGTCGAGGAGGGAGTCCAGCGGCTCGTCGCCGTGAACGAATGGGCTGCGGAGCGCCAGACGCCGGTGCGCGCGTTGGAGGAGCGACTGAAGGGCCAGGAGATGGCTCAACACGTCGCCGCCCAGACGCTGAGGCTCATGCCAAGCAGCGAGGAGGACATGCAGGTCGTCGAGCTGGGTGGCAGGCTCATTGGGCGCGAGCATCCCATAAGAATCGAGCCGATGCACGCTGATCGCATGGTTGATGTCGTAAAGCAGAGTCCTAAGCTTGTCGAGTTCGACGAGATGGGAAGCGTGCGAGCCGTAGACAAGGATCAACGCTCCATGCGCCTGCGCGTCAGCCGTACCCGCAGCGGCGTAGTTTCTATTCAGTGCTGGATGGCGGACGAGCGTCTCTTCGAAAGGGCAAGCCAGGCGTTCATCGATGGTGAACGCATACGTGTGATGGGGAAGTTCTATAAAGAACAGGGGAGCCCCATGGTCATCGTTCATAATATCAAAGAATAGATGGAAGCCCGCTGTGTCCGTGCCGTGCCGGACCAGAGCTCGGCGTGCAACCTTGCGGCAAAAGGCGAATTTGTGGTGGACGCAGTACGAAAGATCGCTTACGACGTCTTGACCGTCATTGGTGGTGAGGAACTCAGATGGCGATGATTGAAGCAACCACGATCAGCACCAAGCCAGTCGAGGTCCGCGACCACCTCGTCGACGTCCTCGGCCGCGACCTCGTCGGAGCCGAGCCCACCGAGGTCCTCTCCGTCGCACCGTCCCGCTGGTACCTGACAGGCTTCCTGGTCCCACGCGAGGCGCCCATCGAGGTGCGTCAGGATCCCGATCCGGACGAAGGGCTGGCGAGCGGCGGCGACGACGACGGGGACGACGCGGCGCCGCCCGAGCTGGCCTCGGCACGCAAGGCGTTCTTTCCCTCGTCGATCGGGCTCAGCGTGCTCGTCCCGGAGGCGACCCGCGCGCTCTCGGTACGGGCCACGTGGGGCGAGTATGTGCGGGAAGAAGGATCGGTCAGGCCCCCGCCGGAGGGCGCAGGGACGGAGCCGCAAGCCCCTGCTCGCCCCCAGGAGCGCTGGCGGCGGTCGCCCAAGGAGGCTGGCAATACGTTCGCGATTCCGGCGAGCGGGAAGGTGCAGTATCGGCTCGACGACCGCGTGAACCTCGTTATCTCCGTGCGGCGAGTGCCGGAAGGCACCGGCGGCGTCGAGAAGGGGGCACGTGCTGTCTCCGCGTTCCTCGTGAACGACAAGGAATTCGCCGAAGGCCCCAAGGACCAGGCGTTCCTTTTCCAGGCCAAGCTCGAGCTCCACACGGAGGAGCAATTCCTCCCGCGCCCGAACGTTCGTGGGCAGGGCGGCAACGACCCCGACGAGCAGATCGCCGAGCTGCAATACCGCGACGTCTTCGAATACGCGGTGGGGCACGGCGTGGCGGCGGAGGCCGATACCGTCGAGGGGCGGGCGTGCACGCGTGTGCGAACGACCTGGCTGCCGACCGCGGAGGTCGAGAAGGTCGTGCCTGGTAAGGTCGACGGGGTCACGCTCGAAATGGAGGCGCTCTCCGAGGCCAATTCAGCGGCCGAGGTGCGGGCGATGCTCAAAGAGCTTCCCGCCGCCTACGTATTGTGGATCGAGAAACAAGCCGAGACGCGGGTCGAAGCGCATCAGCGCGACGTACTGGCAGGGCTGCTCGATGCAGCACGCACGGTGCAGCGCCGGATGGTCGATGGTCTGGCCGCGCTCGACGACGAAGACATCTTCCTGGCCTTCCGTCTCGCGAACCGTGCGATGGCACGCGCTGCGCGCGCGCGTGATACTGACAAGAAATATGGCACGCCCACCTGGCGCCCTTTCCAGCTCGCGTTCTTGCTGCTCAATCTGCGAGCAATGCACGAGCCGTCGCATCACGACCGCACCGTCATCGATTTGCTCTTCTTCCCGACTGGTGGCGGCAAGACGGAGGCCTATCTCGGCCTCGCGGCGTTCACTCTGATTCTGCGTCGGCTACGGAACAACGGGATTTCGGGCGCAGGCGTCAGCGTCGTCATGCGCTACACGTTGCGGCTGCTGACGCTCGATCAGCTAGGCCGCGCCGCAGCTCTCGTGTGCGCGCTCGAGCTCGAGCGCCAGGAGCGCGCCAAGACCGGAGACAAGAAGCTCGGACCGTGGCCGTTCGAGATTGGCCTGTGGGTCGGCAAGGGCGCGACCCCGAACCGGATGGGACACGACAAAGACTTCGATCCGTCCACCGCGCGGATGAAGGTCAACGCGTACCAGCGTGACTCCGACCGGAACCCCGCACCGATTCCGCTCGAGAAGTGCCCGTGGTGCGACAAGAAGTTCGCCCCGACCTCGTTCCGTCTCACGCCGAACCCATCCAAGCCGAGAAACCTCGAAGTTTATTGCGCGAACCGCGATTGCGCGTTCTCTGGCGAGCGCGCGCTCCCGATCCTGACGGTGGATGAGCCGCTCTATAGCCGGCTGCCGTGCTTCCTCATCGCGACCGTCGACAAGTTCGCGCAATTGCCTTGGGTCGGGCGCAGCGGCGCGCTCTTCGGCCGGGTGGATCGGCACGACAAGGCCGGGTTTTATGGCCCGTGCGACCCTGGAATTGGAAGCTCGATCGAGGGTGGACAGCTCGCGCCGCCGGATCTCGTGATCCAGGACGAGCTGCACCTCATTTCGGGCCCGCTCGGCACGATGGTCGGCCTTTACGAGACCGCCATCGACGTGCTTTGCGAGCGCACGGAGAACGGGAAGACGTTCGGCCCCAAGATCATCGCTTCCACGGCGACCGTGCGGCGCGCGGAGTCGCAGATCAAAGCCCTCTTCGGCCGCTCCGCGGTCACGATCTTCCCGCCCCCCGGTCCGGATCGCCGCGACTCGTTTTTTGCGCGTACGGTTCCCGTCACCGAAAAACACGCACGGAAGTATGTTGGCGTCGCGGCCCCGGGCCGGAGCGTCAAGGTCGCGTTGCTGCGTGTTTATCTCGCGCTCCTCGCAGCCGGGAAAAAGGCGTACGACGCGTCTGGCGTGGCAGCCGACCCGTACACGACGCTCGTCGGATACTTCAACAGCCTGCGCGAGCTCGGCGGGAGCCGCCGGATCGTGGAGGATGAGGTCACGTCACGCGTCCGCGGATATCATTCGCGTCTACGCGTCGGGGAGGAGACCTGCGATTTCGCCACGCGATCCCTGGGCGAGCCCGTCGAGCTCACCAGCCGCGAGCCGACTCATCGGGTCGCGAGGGCAAAGGACCGCCTTGCGTGCACGATGGACAAGGCCGAGCACGTCGACGTCGCGCTCGCGACGAATATGATCTCGGTCGGCCTTGATATCCAGCGTTTGGGCCTGATGGTGGTGTTCGGACAGCCGAAGACGACGGCCGAGTACATCCAGGCGACGAGCCGTGTCGGTCGCGACGACGAGCGCCCCGGGCTGGTCGTCACGCTGCTCAACGTCCACAGGCCGCGGGACCGCTCGCATTACGAGCGGTTCGAGAGCTATCACGCGACGTTCTATCGCGCCGTCGAGGCGACAAGTGCCAC
>JANMGF010000719.1:0-5750 GCA_031374535.1 Polyangium sp. (in: bacteria) | reverse complement strand
CCGCTCGATCCGCCTCGCTTTCCGGACGAACAGTTCACGGCGATGCGTGTCGCGCTCGATTTTCGGAATGCGTCGTGCGTCGAGAGGCTCGGGATGCTCGATCGTGCGGCCAAGGAAGGCGACTCTCGCGTGCGCCTCGCGCTCGAGACGCTCGGGCGTGCCTGTTTTCCCCAGAACCCGACGCTGGAAAAGGTCATCATCGACCTGCGGTTGCGGTTTCCGAAGCGGTGAACGCGCCCCGGTGGTCCGGGGCCGTGCCGCTGTCATTTCTCGCCGCCGACCATCAGCTCGGGGTCGATGCGGACCTCGAAGAAGTTCATGCGCCAATCGAGGTGAGGACCATTCGTGCGGCCGCTCATCCCGACCCGCGCGACGACCTGGCCCTGTTTGACCTCGTCGCCCACCTTCGCGGAAAAACCACCCAGGTGGATGAAGGTCGACGTCAAACCGTACCCGTGATCGATGAGCAGGGTGTCGCCGCTGAGCGGTAGGTTTTTCTCGGCAAAAACCACGGTGCCGCAGGCGGGCGCGCGCACGGGCGTTCCGGTGGGCACCGCGATATCGACGCCCCAGTGGATCCCGCCGTCGGTGCCATTGAGCACGCGCGGCTGCCCATAACGCGAGGTGACCTTGCCCTTCGTGGGCCAGACGAACGCGTCCTTGGTACAGTTCTTTTTCGTGTACTTTTTACGGACCGCGTCGAGCTTTTGCTCGGCCTGCGTGAGCTTGACCCGCGTGGGCATATCGAGCTCGACCATCTCCTTGGGCAGGTTGTCGATCTTGTCGGTCTCGTACGTGCGTTGTTCCACGTCGAAGAGCCGCTCGAGCACCTGGCCGTCATCGAAGGTGATGGTCAACTTCTCCTGTTTCGGAGCGTTGCGGCCAAAGACGATCAGGAACTCGCCCTCGTCGCTGACGATCGCTCGATGACCGGGGAAATTCATCTTGCCCAGTTTGCCATTGAGTTTTGCCCGCAGGAGCCCGCCCTGGACGGGGCGTCCTTCCAGCGTGAGGCGGCTGGGATCGGCTGAAATGACGGCCGCGTCCGCCGCGCCGGCATCCGGGAGGGCGGCCGCGCTCGCGCTTGGAAGGGGCGCGGCGGAGGCGACGGGCAAAGCCGAAGCCGTCGTCTCCGCCGAAGCGACGGGCGCGGCCGAGGGGATCGGCGGAGTCGCCGTGGAATCTGCGGGCGATCCCGAAGGACCACCGCGCTCACAAGCCGTGACGACGAGCGAACACGCGAGGAGTGCGGGGAGGCGCATGAAGCCACGGTGCCAGGCTTCGTCGACGGCTACGAGAAGAGAGCACGGCTTTCACCTCGCCGCTGTGTCCGCTGTGTCCTGGTCAAAAACGCAACGTGTTCGAAGCGTCGCGTGCGCGCATGCATCGGCGCGGGCCTGCGAGAGCGCGCGCTCGCGTGTGTTACGCGTGAGGCAGGCCGCGCGCTCGAACTCCACGCGTGCTTCCTCGTCGCGGCCGAGCTTCGCGAGGAGGTCGCCACGTACGCTCGGCAAGAGGTGGTAACTCGCGAGCGAGGGCTCCGAGAGCAACGCATCGACGATCGGGAGGCCGGCTTCGGGGCCCAACGCCATCGAGACGGATCATCACCGACGTCCTCGTCGATCGCAGCTTCGAGATCCGGGGCAGCAAGCTCTCGCTGGACCTCGAGCGCGTGACCAAGCTCCTCGTGTTTACGTTCGAGCCGCTTGTTCCTGCGCAAGACGTCGATCGCGCGATGTTTCGCGGTGGCCATGAGCCAGGCTCCAGGTTTGTCTGGGATGCCCGACTCCGGCCACCGTTCCAGCGCGGCGACGAGTCAGAGTTTGTCGGCGGTGAGGAACTCGATCGCCGTGCAGGGCAGCTCGGCTTTGCGGGCCTTGGCCAGATCGGTGTCGCATGTTTCTCCCGCATTCAGCTCGAGGGTCGCGCTGTGGGTGCGGGTTTCCAGGCGGAGGCCGGTCTCGGTCTCGACCAGCGGGCCTTCGACCAACGAGAGCGCGCAGGGGCCCGTGCCCGACGACGTCGTGATGTCGACGCCCCAGCCTTTCCCGTCCTCGTCGAAGAAGCTCTTGAAGAGGTTCGCGTTTTCCTCGCACGTGCTCGCGTCGGTGCACGAGCGGTAAGCGAGGATCTGCGAGCCGAACACGTTCTCCGCCTTCAGGTTGAAAAACGTGTCCGCGCCGGTCACGTCGGTCCCGGGCCCGGTGCAGCCGGCCTCGTTCTGCGTGTGGCTCGTGACCTTGAACGTGCCCTCGAAGGGGTCCTCGGCGTCTGGGCCGGGATCACCTACGACGACGCAGCCGGTCGCAAGCCAAACGGAGCAAAAAAGCAGCGCGATGGGGAGCTTGTGGGTCATGGATCCTCCTGGAAAAGAAATCTCGTATGGAGCGACGCTTCGGGCATCGACCCGGACGATACTCTAGACCCAGTCCAGCGATTCGTTGCTATCCAAAAGAAAGAACTTCGGTCTAGGATGAGGCCGTGAGGTCCGTAGACCCGCGCGTCCTGGGATCGGCCGCCGCGATCATCGTGGGGCTCTCGATCGCGGCCTGGAAAACCCAACGCGCGGCGCCCGCGGGGGCGAGCCGGCCGATCGCGCCGTCCTCGTCCGCGCAGGTCGTCGCGTCCGCGATCGTCGAGACGGCGGTAGCGAGCGTTCATGACGCAGAGGTCATCCCGGCGCCAGCCCCGCGCGTGCCTGCGCGTTGCGCGCCGGAGCCCGCAATCGAGGTGAAGGTGGAAGCGCCTCCCCCGGCGACGGAGCTGTTTCGCCTCGCCCAGGAAAAACCCGAGGCGCTGGGCTCTGCGTCGATGGGGTCGCCGACGCGAGGGTCGTTGTTTGGCGGCGTGGAGCTGAAGGATTCGGAGGGCATCCAGCGGGCCGGTGGGTATGGCTGGGGCACGGAATCGGTCATTCGATCGATCGAACGTGCGGTGCGGGAGGTGCGGCGCTGTTTTGCAGGTTCGCCCCGGCTTTATGTCGGGGATATCGCCCGCGAGCGCGGCGGCTGGTTGAAACCGCATCGGAGCCATCAATCCGGGCTCGACGCGGATCTCGGGTATTATTACGCGGCGCAAGCGACCTGGTACCAGCGCGCCACGGCCCAGAACCTCGACGTGGCGCGCACGTGGGCGCTCGTCCGCGCGCTCATCGAGGGAGGCAATGTCGAGATGATCTTCATGGATGTCTCGGTGCAGCGGCTCGTCAAAGCGCATATCGAGGCGTTGCCCGAAGCCGAGCGGCCGGCCGAGGACCTTTTCGAGAGTCCCACGAAAAGGGATACGATCCTTCGTCATACGTGGGGACATGCGACGCATTTTCATGTTCGTTTCCAGGATCCGGCGGCGGTGGCGCTCGGGCAGCGGCTCGCGGAGCTCGTTCCGCGTCTTCGAGGGGCGCGCCGGGCGCCGCAACGGGGATCGCCGCCCGCGCGGAAGGCGGCCGTGAAGGGCGCGAAATAGGTGGATCTGCGCCATCTCCAGACGCTGGTCGCGCTCGCGGAGGAGCTGCACTACGGCCGCGCTGCGCGTCGCCTCCGGGTCGTGCAATCGGCCGTCTCCCGGACCATCCAGGACCTCGAGGCCGAGGTCGGGGCGCAGCTCTTTCACCGTACCAAACGGAGCGTCGAGCTGACGGCCGCCGGTGAGGCGCTCGTCCAGCGCGCGCGCGAGATCCTCGACGCGACCGACCGGGCCGCCGCCGAGTGCCGCCGCGTGAACGAGGGCAAGCTCGGACGGCTACGTATCGCCGTGGCAGGCGTGAGCGGGCTCGGCCATTTGCCCGAGGCCGTACGCGCGTTTCGCCGCCGCCATCCCGACGTCGAGGTCGCGATCCTTCGCATGAGCACGGCCGCGCAAATCGAGGCGCTCGGGGACGGGCGGATCGAGCTGGCCTTCACGCACGTGCCACTCGAGGACGACTCCATCCTCGTCGAGCCGCTGCGGGTCGAGCCGCTGTGCGCGATTTTGCCCGAAGATCACGAGCTCGCGCGCTTGCCGTCCGTCCCCGTCGAGCGTGTGCTGAACGAGGTGGTGGCCATTCTCTCGCGGGCGAGCCACCCCGAGATTCATTACGCCCTCACGGCGCACGCGCGGAGCCAAGGAAGGAAGGCCCCGCGCGTGATCGAGGTCGAGGACGTCGGGCTCATGATGACCCTCGTGGCGGCGGGGCTCGCGATTTCGCACCTGCCCGAGGGGGAGGCGCGTATCGGGTATCGCGGCGTGGTGGCGATTCCTGTGGATCCGCCCTACACGACCACGCTTTACGGGGTGCAACGCAGGCACCCGCGTGCGCCTCTGGCCGAGGCCTTGCTCGTGGAGATGCGCGCTCGCTGATGCTCGGCGGGCATCGCCGTGCTCGATTCATACCACTGGACGCGAGCCGGTCGGCGCGCTCCCCTCACGGCCGGAGGTGAGACGACGCCATGTCCCACGCGAACGCAGAACACCCGATCCGGATTGCCCCGCCGCTCGAGATCGTACCGGACCAATGGTATGCGGTGCTCGCGTCGAAAGAGCTCGGCAAACGCCCCGTGCCGGTGCGAAGGCTCGGCGAGGAGCTCGTCCTTTATCGCACGGCGAGCGGCGCCGTCGCCTGCCTGGCCGATCGTTGCCCGCACCGGGGCGTCGCCCTGAGCCTCGGGCGCGTCACGGGCGAGGAAATCGAGTGCGGCTACCACGGGTTTCGTTTCCGGCCGAGCGGCGTGTGTACGGCCATGCCTTGCGACGGCCCGAACGCCACGATCCCGAATGCCATGCGCGCGACGTCTTTCGTGGCGCGTGAGGCGCACGGCATCGTCTGGATCTGGTGGGGCGCGGCGCGGGAAGAGCTCCCGCCGATTCCCTGGATACCCGATTTGCCCTCGGACGAATCCCACGCGAGCGACCGGTCGTTCGTGTGGCCCGTGCCCACGTTCCGCGCCATCCAGGCCGCGTTCGATTACCACCACGCGCCGGTACTCCACGGCAAGCGCTCCTTGCGGCTCAGCGTCGCCCGGCATTTGCGGCGCTTCGACGAGGTGACCTGGGAGGCGGACGACGCCGGTGTCGAGTTCCGGGGCGTCTTGCGCCGGGAGGGAGCCGCGCCGGGTGGGCCCGAGATCCGTTGCCATACGAGCTTCCGGATGCCGGGGGTCTCGTACGTTCGTATCGGCTCGTTCGGGCGCCTCGGGATCATCGATACGCCGATCGACGCCTCGACGACCTGGAGGCTCGTCCGCAACGTCTCTCCTTTTGGCCACGCCTTCGGGCTCGGGAAGGTATTTGCGTGGGTGAACATCGAGATGGATCTGCGCGTGGGCACGCAGTTCCCGGAGGATCTGCCGATGGTGGCGACGCAGGCCCACCCCGGGGAGTTTTTCTCGGATATCTATGCCAAGGCCGACGCGGGCATGGCGCAATACGACAAGCTGCGGCTGAAGCTCTTGCGCGCCGCGCGGGGGCGGGCGGACATGTATCCCCCGTCGGTGCGGTTGCGTCTCGGGGAGGGCAAGGCCGGGCGGGGCCTCGGGCGAGAGGCTTTGGCCGAAACGAAGCCGCTTTAAGTCGAATTTAAGTCGAAAGCCCGGCGCCGCCGCGTCATCGTTCCCGGGTTCGCCCGCGGCGGGCGGGGCAAGGAGCAGGATGACCAACGTCGTCGGTTCGGGTCCGCCCGAGGCTGTGCACGTCGTGCATCCGGTGCCGTCGTACCTGTCCGAATACGAGCGCATCTTTCAGTGCCCCCTCCGATTCGAGCAGCCGCGAAACGAAAT
>JANMGF010000697.1:0-1560 GCA_031374535.1 Polyangium sp. (in: bacteria) | reverse complement strand
GCCGGCGCCGCCGGTGCCGCTGCTCGACGAGCTCATGGAGGAGCTCGTCCCCCCTGCGCCGCCAACACCCACGTTACTCGCCTCGCCACCACAACCCACGGCCACGGTGGTCATGAGCGCGAGGGCACTATAGAATCGATTCGTTCCAAGCATGGTGTCCTACTTTTTTTAAGTACGCTTACGTCAGAACTCGCGTTTGGCCGGCGCTGACTTCGCGCCCCTGAGCCACGACACGAGAAGGGTGAATTTGCTTCAGTTGATGATCGAGCTGCAGCCGAAGAGCACGGAGACCTTCGCGTTGTTGTCGGCCTGCACCGTGGCGCAAGACGCAGGGCAAAGGATGAGCTTCGTGGGACCGGCGTTGCTGTCGTAGTACCAGCCAGGCTGGTCGGTGCAGTCGGCGAGGTCGTCGGCGCGGGGCAAGATCTTCGGCGTGCCGAGGCCTTTCGGCGTGTAGGTGAAGTTCACCTCGTCCGGCTCCAGCGCCTCGCCGTTCGGCGGCTCCGGAAGCTCGAAATCGCATCCGAGCGCGGCCGTGCGAATCTCCGCGATCTTCGCGGAGAATTCGTTGATGTCCTGCGTGATGTCGTACGCCGCCGTCGTCCCCCCCGCCGCCGCGATCTTGTCGAGGTTCACGAGCTTCGAGCCGGCCACGCCGATGACATAGGTGCGAACACCGTTGTAGCCTCGCGCGCTCTCGGCCAGGTCCGCGATGTCGTCTATCGTCTTCGGCTCGCATCCGAGGGGCTCGCCGTCGGTGGCGAGGACGACGATGACCTTGTGCGTCTTGTGCGACTCCTGGTAGGCGGTCGCCGCCATGAGCGCCCCCTTGAGCGCGCCGTAGGTGGGTGTACCAATCCCCGTGGCGTCGAAGGGAATCGAGTTCGTCAAGGCAAACGCGTTCGTCGGCAGCGGGTTGATGGGCACGTCGAGGACCGCGTAGTGCAAGGGGTTGCAGTCGTACGGCTCCTGGGTCGGGAAGTAGACCAAGCCGGTGCCGATGCCGGCCGATGCCTGATCGTTGAAGAACGTCGTCAAGGCCGTCTTCGTCCCGGTCCACTTCGCGCCGGACATGCTGCCCGACTGATCGATGAGGAAGATGATGTCGAGCGGGATGCGGCGGGCTTCTGCCTCCGTGGTGGCGCAGACGCCGGCGTCCTCTTCGACGCCGCCACCCACACCACCAAAGCCGCCGACGTTGGTCCCCCCGGTGCCTCCCGCGCCGCCATTCCCGGAGGACGAGCTGGTGCTGTTGTCGGTCGTCCCGGTCGTGTTCCCCCCGGACGACGTGGCGCAGCCCGCCCACGCGGCGGCGAAGCAGGCCAAGGTGAGGGAAATGAAAACATGCCGATGGATCTTTGCAGGGCGGTTCATGGACTGCTCCTCAGTCGACGAAGATGTCGTCGATGTAGACGCCGGGGACGGTCCCGGAGGAATCGCTCTGGAAACCAAAGCGCAGGCGGATGACCTGGCCTGCGTAGGCCGAGAGATCGGCTTGCATGAGCTGCCAGCCGAGCCCGGACTGGTGACCACCCCACGCGGGCTGGGTGGCGATGGTCA
>JANMGF010000657.1:0-5139 GCA_031374535.1 Polyangium sp. (in: bacteria) | reverse complement strand
GCGGATCGGCGGCATGCCTGCGACGTCGATCGGCGTGGTCATCGGCGCGGTCGCCGGTGCGCTGAAGCAGAACGCGAAGGTTGTCACGGGCGAGGTTTGGCGCGGCGATCAGCGGCTCACCGTGGCCGTCGAGATCCCTCGCCTCGGCCGGCAGGGCGCGCGCCCGAAGACACGCTCCCCTGCCCCACGCGTGGTGCTTCAGGGCGTGAACAAACCGCCGTAATACGCGCTCGCGACGAGCAGGAGGATCGCGGCGGCGACGTAGAGCCACATCACCTTGCCGGGCGGCGCGGGCTCAGCGGGCTTGCTGCTCGTCGCCTTCTTTTTCGTGACGACCGCCGTGCTCTCGCGGCTGAGCTTGGCCTCGCCGCGTTTCTTCGCCTTCGCGCCCTTCCCCGTCCTCGCGGGCTCTTCGGCCGCCAGCGACTTCTCTTTCTTTTGCTTCGGCGCGTTCGTCTTGGGCTTCGAGCTCGGGGCGGGGCTCTCCTCCGCCTTGGCGAGCGGCGTCTCCCGGACCGTCTCGGCCGGCGCGCTCACGGCGGGGCCCTCGTCCGTCTTGGCCTGGGGGGTCGCCCGGACCGTCGCGGCCGGGAGGCTCTCGACCGGCTTGCTCTCAATCGGCTTGCTCTCGACCGGCGCCTCTTTCTTCGCCGACGCAGGGCCGAACCTCGCCGACCGGGCCTCGCCGCTCACCGGCGAAACCTCCATTTCCTCCGCCCATTTGCCGATGTCCTCGAAGTGGGACACCCGCCCGCGCGGCTTCGGCTCCTCCGGCGTGATCTCCGGCTTCGACTTCTCCCGCGCCGCGCCCGGCCGCGAGCTCTGGTCGTCCTGGAGGGAGTTGAACTCCAGGAGCGCCGCCTCGATCAGCTTGTGCAGCGTCGTGTCTTTTTCCTGCGCCGACGTTTTGCGTAGCGCGACGGTGCCACTCACCAGCTCGGCCACGTCGTGGGAGCCGACGGGTTTGCCGAGCTTGAACAGCAGGCTATTCAGGTCGCGGCCGAGCTCGCGCGCGTTCGGGTACCGCTTGTCCGGGTCCCGGGCGAGCGCGCGGTTGATGATCTTCTCGAGCTCCGCTGGCACCTCCTTGTTGAGGGGCCCGAGCAGCGGGATGATCGCCTCGCGCACCATCATCACGGTCTGGAGATCATTTTCGCCGAGGAAGAGCCGCCTTTGCGCGAGGATTTCCCAGAGGATGATCCCCACGGCGAAGACGTCGGTGCGCGCGTCGACCTCGATCCCCTGCGTCGCCTCGGGTGACAGGTAGCCGAACTTTCCCTTCACGATGCCCGGCTCGCTCTTCTCGAGCTGGTTCGTCGCTTTGGCGAGCCCGAAATCGACGATCTTGATCTCGCCGTATTTCGTGATGAGCACGTTCGCGGGCGACACGTCGCGGTGCACGATGCGGAGCGGCTGCCCCTCGGCGTTTTTCGCCTCGTGCGCGTAGGAGAGGCCCTCGCAGATCTTCTCGGCGATGTGGACGGCCACCTCCACCGGGAAAGAGCGCTTCGTCTTGCGCATGAAATCGATGATGGCCTTCAGATCGGAGCCATCCACGTACTCCATCACGATGAAGTACGCGTTATCGCCGACGCCGATGTCGAATACCTGCGCGACGTTCGAATGCGTCAGGTGCGCCGAGAGGCGGGCCTCGTCGAGGAACATCGCGATGAAGCGCTTCTTCTCCGACAGGTGGGGCAAGACGCGCTTGATCGCTACCCTCTTCTTGAATCCCTCGATCCCTGCGCTCTCGGCGAGGTAGACCTCGGCCATGCCGCCGGACGCGAGGCGATCGAGGACGCGGTACCGCTGCTGCTGCTGCCCCTGCTTCATGCCACCCGAGGACTACCCTCTCCTCGGCCGCCGGTCGAGCCCGCGCGCCGGGATCTGCCACGTTACCACGTCCGCCGCCGCCCTCGAAGCCCCTTGCACACGGCCGCCGTTCGTTCGTACCCTGCCCCCATGCTTGGACTTCGATCAAAATGGGGATTCTGTCTCGTTTCCGCCTTCCTCGTGGCGGCGCTCTCCCAGACCACCGCCTGCGGGGGCGACGTGAGCGGCGGAAACGGCGGCTCTGGTGGAAACGCCGGCTCTGGTGGAAACGGCGGCGCGGGCGGCGCCCCGAGCTTCGCGGCCTGCACGGGCCCCGGCCAGTGTACCCTCGTGAAAAATAGCTGTTGCGGGGCCTGCGGCGAGCCCACGCTGGCGGACGTCGAGGCGGTCCACGCCGACCTCACCGACGAATACGCGACCTACATTTGCCCGGAGCCTTCGGCCTGCCCCGCGTGCGCCGTTTCGCCGAACCCGGACCTCTTCGCGTATTGCGAGGCCGGGAGCTGCGTCGGCGCCGACGTCGGCGCGCACGCGCTCAGCGAATGCACGACGGCCGCCGATTGCAGCTTGCGGCTCGGCATGGGCTGCTGCGAGCCGTGCTCCGGGGAAGAGGCCGGGCTCGTCGCGGTCAAGTCGAGCGCGATTCCGACGGTGTACGAGCTCCTCTGTGATCCCCAGGTGAGCTGTCCGGCTTGCGCCCCGGTGTATCCGCCCGAGTGGAAGGCCGATTGCGTGTCGGGCCATTGCGCGGTCGTCCCGGCCATGCCCTGAAGCGCTGGCCGGGACGCACCGGCCGAACATCACCTCGAAACCGCGCGCTCGCCGGGCGCGGAGCCCGAGGAAACCCGGCTCGGCAAGGGCGCCTTTTCGGCCGGCGCCTCGCCTTTGGCCGCCGCGACCACCGTCAGCGGGAAGCTCTTCTTGAAGCCCCCGGCCTCCACGATCACGGTCGACTTTCCCGCTGCGAGGGCCTTGACGGTGGCGCACTGCTCGAAGGCCTCCGTCTGGATCCCGCCCTCGCCGGAGAGCTTCCACGAAAGGCCCGCCACCACGCGCCCCCCCGCGACGCCCCGAAAACACGTTCGACCTCCACGTCGCCCGTGAACGTGATCGTCGGATGGTCTGCGTGCCGCCTTCGGCGAGGGGGTTCATGTCACTGGCGAAAAACGCGTCGAAGAGCTCGGGGCCCTTGAAGAAAAGGCCACCCGGCGTGGCGGGCGAACACGTCTCGCCCTCGGGACAGACCGTCTCGCAGGGCTGGGTCCAGCAGGCATCGTTCGACGCGGCGCGCTCGCCGGGCGACGAGAATGGGCACCCTGACATCAGGCTCAGGGTCGACAACACGAGAATGGCGGGGGTGGCTCATTCGACGGCGCATCAGCAAGGGGTGTGCCGGGCAAAAGCGAGCCTTCACGCTTGCGGCCGACCCCGCCTCCCCTGTAGCATTGATGATCATGCTTCAACGTCGATCTCGCCTGGGAATCCTCCTCGTATCGGCCCTCGGCACGGCGGTCCTCGCGGCTGCCTGCGGGGGCGGCGGCTCGAACCCCTCGGGGGGCGCCGGCGGCACCACGTCGAGCGGCACGGGCGGCGCCGGCGGCAACGGCGGCAACGGAGGCATCGGCGGCGACGGCGGCGATATCTTCGTCGGCCCCTCGTCGGGCGTGGGCGGCGGGCAGATGCAGGGCTTCGACGTCCAGCCGGCCTTGCCGCAGGAGATCACGGTCGTCGCCGGTCAAAATAGCCCCACGGTCACGTACACCTCGACGCTCGACGGAAGCCCGATCAGCGCGGGCTGGACCGTCGATCGCGGCGAGATTGGCAGCGTCCCCCCGGGCCCCGCCAGCATGGCCACGTTCACGCCCAAGGGCACGGCGGGCGGCGTGGTGCGGGTCCGCGCCGGGCTCAATGGGCAGGTCATCGAGCGGAACCTCCTCGTGAAGCTCACGGGCCAGCAGAATGGCGCCGACCCGAACAACCCCGACCAAGCGGGGCAAATCGCCACGACCCTTCCCCAGCTCACCGAGGGCGGCGGTATCGGCGGCGTCGGCGGCGAGGGGCTCGGCGTCGGGGTCGATAGTCCGGTCGTGGTGGGCGCCCTCGACGCGCCGGCCGGCGATGGCCAGGCCGAGGGGCTGAAATTCCTTTATCCCTACGACAAGACGGTCTGGCCGCGCGGCATGCTCGCGCCGCTCCTCCAGTGGGACTCCTCGCTCGGCGACGTCGACGCCATCAAGATCGAGCTCGAGACCACCAGCAAATCGTTCTCGTGGAAGGGGACCTTCGGCAAGCCGCAGATCCTCGCGCAGACGGGCAAACCATTCCTTCGTCACCCGATCCCGCAGGACGTCTGGGCCATGGCCACGAACACGGCCGGCGGAAAGACGCTCGACGGAATGCCCGACAAACTCATTCTGCGGCTCACGGTGGCCAAGGGTGACGTCGCGTATGGGCCCATCACGGAGACCTGGACCGTGGCGCCGGGCCGGCTCTCGGGGGCCATTTATTACATCTCGTATGGCACGAAGCTCGCCAAGAACCTCGGCGGCGCCATCGGCGGCGACGGGATGTTCGGCGGGGCGGTGCTCTCGATCAAGGTCGGCGATACGGCGCCCAAGCTCACGGCGGGCGCGAGCGGGAATCAGGACCAATGCCGCGTCTGCCATTCCGTGGCGGCGAACGGCTCGCGCCTCGTGGCCGAGGGCGGCCAGGCCCCGTACTGGGTCTACGATATCGCCCCGAACTCCGTGACGGAGAAGCCGCTCCCGAACGGCGGCGCGTTCCCTGGCATCACGCCCGACGGCGCGCTGGCCCTGACGGCGGGGGCGCAGCTCGTCTCGCTCGCGGACGGCGCGGTCCAGCCGACCTCGGGGCTCACCAGCGTCGCGACCAACGTCGGGACGCCCATGTTCTCGCCGGACGGCAAATTCGTCGTGTTCAACCCGCTGACGAGCGGATCCATCCCGAATGCCAAGCAAAAGCTCGTGATGATGAATTTCGACGCGGCGACGGGCGCCTTCTCGAACCCGGTGGTGGTCGCGGACGACACGGGGATGCCCGCCGAGCGGCGGCCCGGCTGGCCGGCGTTTTTCCCGGATGGCAAATCGATCGTCTATCATGAGCAGATCGCCGCGGGCATCGACGGCAACAACCTCGGGGATCTCCGCACGCGGAAAGGGGCGAAGGCGTTCATCGCCATGGCGAGCGCGAGCGGCGGCCCCCCGGTGCCCCTCGACCAGCTCAACGGCAGGGACGCGGGCAACGTATACCTGCCGAAGCTCGCGCAGCCCATCGCGATGACGCTCG
>JANMGF010000635.1:0-16952 GCA_031374535.1 Polyangium sp. (in: bacteria) | reverse complement strand
GCCGCTGGCCGAGGCGGTGACGTACACGATCTGGGGCCCCGTCGGCGCGGGTCGGCCGAGGAGCATGAATGCGGCAACCCCCCCAAAAACAGCGCCCGCCGCGATGAGGGCGAGGGCAGCCGGATGGAGGGAGCCCTTCTTGCGACGGCCGAGCAGGGCGTCCTCGTCGATGTCCGGGACCTCGGGGGCGACGGTGCCAAGCGAGGAAACTTCGGCCCGGGGAGCGGGGAGAGGCTCAGGGGCGGGCGCGGGGGCCGGGCGGACGAGGGTCGAGGCAACGTCGCTGGTGGTCGTCGAGGTCGCGGGGCCGGGGGACGAGGGCGCGAAGGGGTCGCGGAGGGCAAAAGGGTCTTCGAGGACGTCGAGCGGGCCGGAGGCGGGAGCGGGAGCGGCGGAGGCAACGGGCTCGGGCGCAAAGGCAACGGGCTCGGGCGCAAAGGCAGCCGGCGGTGGCACAAATGCAGGTGCCGGTGGCGCAAAGGCAGCCGGCGGTGGCGCAAAGGCAGGTGCCGGTGGCGCAAAGGCAGCCGTGGGTGGCACAAATGCAGCCGGCGGTGGCGCAAAGGCAGCCGGTGGTGGCACAAATGCAGGTGCCGGTGGCGCAAAGGCAGCCGGTGGTGGCACGACGGCAGGCCGCGGCGGGACGGGTGCGCCGATGGGTCGCGGCGCGGCAGGGCGCGGCGGCAAGCCGGCAAGGGGGCGCGGCGCGACGGGAGGCGGTCGGACGTCAGCCACGTGCCCGCAGGCCGCGCACGTCACGCGCACCGTCGGCCCCGGCGCTCGTCCTTCGGGCAACGTGAGAGCAGCTTTGCACTTCTGGCAGAGGGGGTTCATCGAAGACGCCGCGCGCGGCAAGCTTGGGAGTCTACTCGATTCGGCCGCCGGACGAAACTTCGCGGCGAGAGGTGTCTACAGCAACCCGAGCAAGATCTCCTTGATCGACTGCCGCGTCGGCTCGTCCGGCGCCGACCGCAGCGCCCGCTCCCACACCTCGACCGCTTTGTTCCGGAACCCGGCCTTCTGGTAAAGCACCGCCAGGTTCTTCAGCGCCGGAAAGTGCCGGTCGTTGATACGCAGCGCCGTCTCGAGCTCGCTGATCGCGTCGTAGACCTGGCCCCGCTTGCCGAGCAACAGCCCGAGGTGGAAGTGCAACCGGTACGCGAGCGGATCGATCTTCGTCCCCTCGCGCAAAAACCCGATCGCCTCGTCGAACTTGCCGGCCTGGTACGCCGCGATCCCCGCCGAGAGCTTCGCCTCGGCCTCGGCCGAGATCCGCTCGGGATCCATCGGCTGCGCCGGGCCCTGGCCGTGCTGGAACGCGCGCTCCAGCGCCTCGATCACGTCCGAGACCCGGAACGGCTTCTCGACGTACGCGTCGACCTTGTAACTCGCCTTCAGGTCCTCGGCGAAACGCCAGCCCTTGTACACGGCCGACACGATCACGATCGGGATGTGCCCGTAGCGCTGCGACCCCTTCAGTTGCCGCGCGATGTCGAAGCCGTGGAGCTCGCCGGGCAGCATCGCGTCGAGGATGATCCCGTCCGGCAGATCCTCCTTCATGATGCGCAACGCCGCCTCGCCGCGGTCGGCCTCGAGCACCCGGTAGCCGCGTTGCTCCAGCACGATCCGCAGGATGTTCCGGATCTCCTCCTCGTCGTCGACGATGAGCACCGTCCGGCTGCCCGGCTGGCGCGGCGGACGTAACACCCCAGGGCCCGCGATCACCGAAAGATCCCGCGGCGCCTTGTCGAAGTCCGCGTCCGAAATGTCCGCGCCCGCGGACGCGCGTTGCATCGCGTCGTCGACGATCGAGCCGATCGGGGTGCGCCGCGTCGTCGAAGGCTGCACCGGCCGGATCGCCGCGGAAGAGCCGTCCGGCGCGACGGGCATGGGCTCGATGGAGCTGCCGTCGAAGGGCACGGGCGCCTCGGCTTGCGAGCGCGTGGGCATCGTCAGGCCGGCCTTGCGACGCACCTCCGGCGGGCAGTTCGGGCCGAAATAATGCGTCTCGCCGCGCTCCTTCATCTCGTACGCGGCCGGAATGACCTTCACGAGTTGCGCTTCGAGCGCGACGTACGGGAAGACGCGTTTGCCCGTGGTGAACTCGATCTCGTCGAGGAGCTTGCGGTTCGTCGGCGTGGCCATCGCGAGGTGGACCTTGTCGTCACGCACCAGCACCGGCAGGAGCTTGTGCTGGACGGCCACCTCGCGCGGCATGATCGAGAGGTCCGTGAGCTTCAGGCAGATCTGCTTGAGATCGACCCCCGGCACGCCGTTCTGCTCGCTGAGCGCCTTCAGCGCGGCAATCTCGGTGATCGTGCCGGCCTCGGCGAGCCGCGACGCGAGCGGCAACGGCGAGCTCTTGCCCCCATCCAGCGCGCGATCGAGTTGCTCCTCCGAGAGCGCCCGCTGCTGGACCAGGATCTTGCCGATCGGCTTTTTCGTAGGGCTTTCCACGCCGTCCCGTTCCTTGGTGTTCACAGTATCCGAGCGTGAAATCCCGGGCAAGATGCGCACGGGCACGGAAGGATCGTGCAGGAAGGTAGCGCAAAGCTCCCCGGTTTCCGGGCCTTCCAGGCAGGAGCCGGGCGACGGGCCCTGGTACGGCGCTCGCTCGCGCCTCCGTGGTGCGGTTCGATGCGTTGCTACGGCGTTATTTTGTGGTGGTGGTAGGCCTGCTCCTCCTGGCATCCGCCTATTTCCATGCCACCGGCCTCTCCCACCTCTTCGGCGCGACGCTGCTCGACGCGTCCCCGGCGGTCCCGAAGGCGAAGGTGCCCAAGATCCCCGCGACAAGCGAGGAAGAGATCGATCGGCCGAGCGGAGAGCCGATCCTCGCGCGGAACCCATTCGATTCGATCACGGGCCCGCTTGTCCCCGGGGAAAGGGAATCGCCTGCGGAGGAGGAGCCGACGAATCCCCTGGACGATCCGCGCTGCGAGCTCGGGGGCGTGACGCTGATCGTGTGGTCGGAGGAGGAGCCCGACTGGTCGTTCGCGGCGATCGCGGGTCCCGACGGGACGACGTTGCTCCGGCGTCGAGGCGACGAGATCGCAGGGCACCGGGTCGAGCACATCGGCGAGGATCGGGTGTGGCTCGCGCGAAGTGATGGGGTTTGCCAGCTCGAGGTGCACGACCTCTCGCACCCGAAGGGCATGCCGCCGCAACGTCAACGAATGCCCCCGCCGGGGATGAACGAGCCGCCGCCGCAATCGGCCCCGCCGCGCACGCCCGCGCGCCCTTCGCGGGACCAGCTGCCGCCGCACATCGCCGCGCGAATCCAGCAAACGGGGCCGAACCAGTACGACATCGATCGCACGGCGGTGGACGAGATCTTGACGAACCAGGCCGCGTTGATGCGAAGCGTGCGGATCCAGCCGACGCGGCAGGGCGATCAGACGACGGGCATGCGGATCATGGGCGTGAAGCCGGGATCGGCGCTCGACGCGATCGGCTTGCAGCACGGCGACCAGCTCCAGCGCATCAACGGGTTCGAGATGACGAACCCCCAAACGGCGCTGGAGGCCTACGCGCGGCTCCAGTCGGCCAGCCAGATCCGGGTGGACGTGGTGCGGGATGGCCGGCCGACGACGGTGGAGCTGAATATCAAGTGAGAGGGATCAGGTATCCTGCTGCCGAAGGGCCTTGATCACTTGCGCGGACCACGCGAGGGCCATATCCACGTCTCCTGGATATGCAAGCGCTGCCACCCGGTCGTAGTCGGCCTTCGTGCGGAGCTTCCTCAATCGGTCCCCGTGATTCCCCGCGGACTTTTCGAGACGATTCCCCTGCATCAATGCTCGCCAAACAACGGCGTGGTCATTGCCTGTATTCTGGATCTGATAACTGGACCCTTCACGCTGCCGCACATATCCTTTCGCTACGTTGAATGCCGCGTAGTACGCCCTGCTGATCGAGGACCGCCAGCTCCCCTCATCGCCCTGGGTCGACAGAGCCTTTGCTGTTTCCAGATAATCAGGCCACGAGAAGCTCATCGATAACTCACGGTAAACTGGAGCTTGCCCTCAGCCTGAGCCACGTGGTCTATCCACCACTCCTCGTCGAAACGCTCGAGCAACCGCATGGCCTCAGCCGTCTCGATGCCCGTAAGCACCGTCAAAAATAGCATCGCGTGACCATCCAGTGATTCGGGATCATCGAAGCGCTCCAGGACGAGCTCGCTGTCGCTCCCGAAGAGCGTCCTCAGGATGCTGCATGCTTCGTCCAGCAATGGCAGAAGGTACCCTTCTTCGTTGAGGATCGCCTCCGCGCCGGCAACGATCCGGAAATCGCCCTTCGGCACTGCGAGTGCCTGTGCCCGCGGACGAACCTCAGACGCAGGTTCATCGAGCTCCCACGTCTCAAACGCATCAACTGCAGCGGTGCGGTAGTGTCGCGTCATCCCCTCACCTCACTCAACCGGAGTACCTTTGAAAGCTCTTGAATTCCGTCGTCGACCTTCAGATCACCGACGCGAAATAGCCGCCCCAGGGTCTCCCGATACTCACTGATCGGTATGAGCAACCGTTCGAGCCCCGTTGCCGCGAGCGCCGGACCGAGCATCTCACGCGCGTCCTCCTGGATGGCGTCGATGTCCTTGCCAAGCTCCACACGATTGACCAGCGGCCTCAGAGATCCGATTCTCCCCCGGGTTTTCCCGATGTACTCCAGCGCCGGCAGCATGTCGTTCCTGTCCGTCGATAGCACAAGGAACGGGTTTGCCGTCCAGCGCGTCCCCTCCTGGTTCCATGTAGGATAGCCAGCAGGCAACGCGCGCCCCTCCTGAAGTTGATACAGCAACACGAGCAGCTCGTGCGTGAGCCCCACGGTACCCGGCGGCAGGTCGACCACGATATCCGTGATATCCTGCCTATGCTCGCAGAGAATGTGGAAGGCCCAGGAGAGGCAACGGACCCAATCGAATCGTTCTCCCTCGAGTACTCGGATCCAGCCGAGGCTCTCACCGACATCACGCCGCAAGGAAGACGAGGGCAGGTACAGCACCCCATCGTCCTCTTCGTGCCGCCAAAGAAACGCGTCGACGCGCAGCGCATCGAACGGAAGCTGTTCACCGAAACATCGATCCAGATGATTGAGCACGTCGTTCACATAAGGCGGAGGGCGGGGCATCCCCTCGCGACTACCGTCACGCCGCTTGACTCGAAGAGATCTCGTCTCGCTCACGGTGTAATGCTCAGCCTCTGGGGGCGCCAACAGGTCGAGCTTTCCATCCGCGGAGAGGGCGCACCTGGGCGCGCAGAGGTTGAGGCCGTCCGCGAAGGAAGTCCCCGTCATATCGCCGTCAACGAGGACTGGCTTCCTCCCGAGGCCGGCGAGCAGCTTCGCGCAGGCGATCGCCAGAGTCGACTTCCCCACCCCACCCTTGACCGAAGCGAAGGCATGCACGCGGACAGTGCGCTCACCCATCGTGACCTCCGCGCGCGAGTCCCAGGAAACCCGCGAGTTCTTGCACGCGCTCATCCTCGCAGAACGGTCGAACCCTGGCAAGCGCCGCGAGTTTGTCCTTGGCGAGTTGCTGCATCTCGGGCTTGCCGTGGACGAAGACCTGGCCGAGGCCCAGCGCAACTGCGATAGGACTGGCGCCACGCGCCATGAACGCCTCCACCATGGTGTCCACCGTAACGAGCAGACGGGCCTCGCCGGCATGGGCGACGGCCAGGAGGTAAAGACCCAGGAAAGGCTCGATCGTACGATCGTCCGCGTGCGCGACGAAGAGCCCACGAAGCTCCTCATCGAGCGAAGCTTCCCCGGCAACGAAAAGCCCCGTAAACGCGACCCACCTCCAGCGCCGGCTTGTGGGGCCGTCTTTCATGGCGCGCAGGCGCTCGATCAGAAGAAGGCGCTCGTCCGCGGCGAGTTCTTGTGCCGTGACGGAAACCGCGTGGATGATGGCATCCGGTAGCCGATTCGCAGCCATGGTTTCACGGTTCGGCTCTTCCGGATCGGGCTCCTCGGGCAGAGACGCAAAGTGCCGTTTGCGGGTCTCCGCGGGAAGGCTACCGAATGCGGATAGCTTGACGCGGAGCAACGCGAGCAGTGCGAGATCGGGTACGGTCCCAGGGGCGTCCCAGTCGAGAACGCTCGGCAAACTTGGACCTTCGGGGTGGCCTGACGCGAGCTTGAGCAGGTTTTCTTCCAGCTCCTTCGACGAGACCGTGTGCGGCTTGGACTCGGCGAACTGTCGCCATACCTCTTCCATGAGGCAAAGCGCGTGGAGGACGGCGGCGAGACGAATGTCGAACCTATCGCGGCCGAAGCCGAAGGGATCCAGCCTGTCTGCTGGCTCCGGCAATGGGTTCGGCGCATGCGCGGCGAGACGCTTCATGCCATCACGACGGGCATCCGGATCCATCGCCGCGAGCTGCTGGCAAAGCCACTGGAAGAGGCGCCACGTCAACCAAAGACCTTCCCGGATCGGCAGGCCGCCTGGCTCCGAGATGCGCTGCACGATGGTGGCGCAGACCTGGAGAAGCGCCGGCTCATGCGCGGCGAGGGTGTCGGGCTCCGGCGCCTTGAGGAGTCGATCCAGGAGACGGGAAAAATGATCAGGCAAAACCTCGCGCAGGTTGAGAGACCCTCCAGGTAGATGGACGAAGGGTCGACGCGCAGCAGCCGTGCGAAGGAAGAGAACGGCGCCCGCTAGACGCGCCGAAGGCACTTCGTCGCAGTTGTCGATGGATCTCAGGGCGGACTGAACAAGACCCGCGTCGTCCTGCGCTTCCAGGCGCGGATGGAGCGCGAGCACAGGCAGTGTCCCCGGCACTTCCGTGGCGGCAACCAAGAGCCGAGCCCGGTCCGCGCGCTTCGACCATTCACCGTGCTCCAGCCGCTCCTTCAGCATCTCGAGGATCGACGGAGCCTCGTGTTCCTCCTGGGGCTCCGAAAGGATGACGCGTAGCTCCTCGAGATGTCTTCGTCCGGAGAGTCGTGTTGAGCCATGCTCGTGCGCCCAGGTGTAAAGATAGGCCGGATCGTCTCGAACCAGCCGAAAGAGAGCCGAGGACGCCCTACGCGCATACGCACGAGCAAACACGACGCTCGACGGCTCCTGCTCGATTCGCTCGAGCAGCGCATACAATTCCCCGTCGTGCGGGCCTTGCTGAGCCTTCCACGCTTTCGCGAGCCGAGCGCGCGCCTCCCCTTCCGTGCGGAGTAACAGCGCCTCAATCGGCACCGCCGCACCACCTAACTCACTCTCCCCGCCGATAGGGAAGCCATATGCGACGGTGCGCCCTTCCGCGCTTCGCGGCGGCGGCGCGTTCTCCTCCGCGAGCAAGCGTGCACCGTGAACGAGGATATCCTCGAAATTCTTATCGGTTTGGATGCCTTTGGGACTCGTTATATGCACCCCGTGTTCCGCAAGGGGGCGATACGTCCAGCATGACGACAAGATGGCTACCACCTCCGTCGCCGCGTCCATGAAGTCGATCCGCCCCGGATGCGTCGTGGTTATCGGGAACGCGAGAAACAGCGTCTTCGTTGCTCCTCGCGGCGGTCCATCCCCTGCGTGCGCATCGAGCGCAAGCCAAACCTGCCGCGCCGCTCGCCCATACGCCGCCCGACGCGCTGGATCCGTCCCGATGAAGCCCGAGACCATGACCCACATGTCCCGCACTGCGCTGCTTTCCCGCAGTGTGAGCCCGTCGGGGATATCCTTCCAGGCCGCCTTCCAGTGGTCCGCCGTGAGCAATCCGAGGTGCGTGAGTGCCTCCTCAACGACGCTTGTCCCTCGGGCTTCGTCGATTCCCTGGAGCCGGGCAAGGAGCGCCGTAGCTAGCGTAGCGCGCGCTTCGAGGGGCGGTTCGCCATGACATCCATAAGCACGGAATACGGCCATGGAATACGTAAACCCCAGGCGCCGCCGCGCCCGCTCTCCGGCGAAGGTACTGAGCTCCCGAGCTAACCACTCTGCACGACCGAGCAGGCGTGTGCGTTCCCCTTCGGATAGGCCAAGGATCTCGCCGACGCCGAACGCATCGGCGAACCCAAGCTCGCAAAGCTCCCTGAGACACGCGAATTTCCGCACCGGATTGCGGACAAGAAGCCTGACGACAGCGGGCAAGAACAGGTCCCGCGGCACAGTCTCCGCGAGCAATGCATGGAACTGCTGGATCTGCTCCTCCCCGTCTTTCCAGGCGAGATGCCCAAGCAGGCTCAGGTCGCCCGGCGGCTGGCTCATGAAGAAATCCGCCGTGAGCAGGTACAGCGTAGGATCTCGGCGCATCTCCGTGCGATACGCGAGCGCCTCCTCGAGCGGCTCGCTCACGAGTTTCCGGGAGACGAGGTTGTCAGGATCCCGCGGCGGCGGCAGGAAGGAGGGACGCTC
Organism: Polyangium sp. (in: bacteria); assembly: GCA_031374535.1. Taxonomy (GTDB): domain Bacteria; phylum Myxococcota_A; class Polyangia; order Polyangiales; family Polyangiaceae; genus Polyangium. The sequence continues at coordinate 8,605 of JANMGF010000635.1, read as the reverse complement.
CGGATCCGGTAGGATCTGGATCCACCGATTCAACCCGGAACCGATCCACGCATGCAGCTCGCGCGCGCGTCGCGCCGCGTCACGCGATTCCTCGAAATCGGCCGCGTCGGCCTTCTGTTCTTGCGTCCAGACGCTCTCGTCGACGATACGCGCGAAGTCGCGGCGCAGGAGCAAGATTCGCCCCGTCTCCCCGAGCGCCTCGCAGAGGTCGGCGAGCAGGTCGAGTCCCTGGAGCAGAAGCAGCTCCCAGTGCGGAATGAGGAGCTTCACCCCTCTCAAATGCGCGATCGGTGCTTCCTCCGTCATCGTGACGGCGGGGCAAAAGAAACCGGCCGTCTCGCCGCGGCGCCGAAGCATACGTTCGATGTGGAGCGCCATCGGCATCCCATTGAAGGAGCACGCCGTTGCGACGGGAAGGGCCCCCCGGCGCAGGAGTTGTGCTGTACCCTCGGCGCGCGCATCCCGCTGCTTCATCCAGGTCACCAAGGACTCGACGTCTTCGAACGTCGTCACCCGCGGCGCACGCATGACGAGGGAAAAGTCGGTATCGGACGCGTCGATGCCCGCGGCCTGTGCATGCTGGACCCGCAACAGCTCTGCTTCGGCGTTGCCCGAAAACCGGTCGCGAATAACAGTCAGGATGTCGCGGAGCCGCTCCGTTTGCCTCGCTTCCGGCAAACCCCCGACACGTTGATACCGCAAGCATTGTGACAACTCGTCGAGCCCGAGCGTCGCCTTGTGCTCGTTGAAGACTTGCCACGCCACATCGGCGGCCTCGGCAGGTCGACCGATCGCGACAAGATGGTTCGCGAAGTTTACCCTGGCGCGCGCGTCGTCGGGGCGAAGCGCGACATATCGACGCCAGTATTGAGTCGCGGCGGCCAAATCACGCTGCTGGGCGACCCAAGCGAGCAGGTGCAAGGTCGTCGACCCTTCCCTGCTCGCGACTGGTTGCAGCAAGGTCCACGCCGCTTCCACCTCGTTCGTCCTCAGCAAAAGGTCGGCGAGCAAGTGCCGTTGCCCGATCCCGGGCAATACGTCGAACGCGAGGCGTGCGTGGGTGCGTGCCTCGTCGAAATGGCCTCGCTCCTTCAACAACAAGGCAAGGTTGTGCTCGATGGGCAAGCGTCCCGGGAATTGCAGTGCAAGCCTTTGCGTTTCGCTGAAGACTTGTTCGACCTCCCCCGCTCGGCTCAGTTCGAATAGCCGCTGCAAGCCGCTTTCCCAGGGAGGTCCCTCGCCGCGGCTCGGATCGCCCGCCAATTCGGCCGGCTCAGCGCCACCAGCGGGCTCCCAGTCCGCGTCCTGCGTATCGCGACGAAAACCATCCTCGGCGCGCCGCAACTCCTTCCGCAGTCCTGCCGGCAGTGGAGCATCGCGCAGACGCAGGATCTCCTGGTCGACGCGCAGTACGATATCTTCACGCATGCCAGACGGAACGTATCGGGAGACGCCCTGGAACTCGAATACCGTTTCATGCAGCCCACGTACAAGAATATTGACGGCCATGGCGGCAACGAGGTCGTTGTCGACCGCATTCTTCAAAGCATGAAACGCATGCGTTGCCGCCGCCTCGAGATCGCGCGCGTGGTAAGCATGGTACGCGGCGAGGACACGCACCTCGGGCGAGCTACCGATCTCGCCAATGGGCTTCCCCTCGGTGATATCGAGGATCTGCGCCGTCTCCGCTACATCCTCCGCCGGAACGCCTTCCCACCGTTCTTCCGCGAGCAGCGCCCGCGCCCGATCATACTCCCCCACCCCGCCCAACACCCGCACCAGCATCAGCACCCCCGTGGGCGTCAGGTGCTCTTTCACGATCCGCGGCAGCACGCTCCGCGCATGTGCCATATCGCCCAGATTGAGCGAGCAACCCGCCTCGTTCAAGCGGCAGCCTGAGGCGAGGCGCGACAGCGATTGTCTCCGCGTGTCGCCAATCTCATCGAGCAGGAGCCTCTCCACCTCTTCCGCGAGCTTCCCGTTCCCATCCCGCGCTTCTTCGTACTTGCCTCGCTTGTACAGCTCGTTGATCTCAGTCGCTTGCGCCTTCAAACCCTGCTCGAGTTTTTCGACCAGCAAGTCGAGCTGGCCCACCGGCACCGAGCGCATTTCCCCCTGCGGCGGACGCCCCCGCACCTTGTCCGCGATCCGACTCACGGTGAGCCGCGCTTCCTCGCTGAAAGCCTTCATCTTGGCGTCCCCCAGAACGGCGTCCGCTTTCGCCTTGAGAGACGCTTCCACGGTCCCGAACGCTGTGACCTCCGGATCGCCCGGATGATCCTTCGCGTACCAACTTCGCACGACGTCCGCCGCCCCCCGCGCGAGGGCGGCGCGGAGCACAGGTAGCGGCAAGATATCGTCCGGAAGCATTAACTCCCGCGTGAGCATCTCGGCCCGCGCCATGCCCGTCGGTTCGTCGCTCTCGTATTCGAGCCGCTCAAGACGCCTGGCCCGGGTTCCGTCCGCCTTGGCCTGCGGCGGCGGATGCTCCCTCAGATAGGCGCTCATGGCATCCAGACGATCCACTTCACGCTCACCCGTGGAAGATATTCGCGTCGATAACTCGTCGAGCCACTGTGCATAGGCACGCTCGACGCTGCGGTATACGAATGTCGCGGCGGCGTACGGCTTGACAGGCAAGGGCTGGTCGAATCGAGTAGATTTTCCGGTTCGCACATACCCAAGGTCCACATCCGCGACGATCACGCCCTCCTCGCCTGGCTCGAGGTACCCCGCCCGATTTGGGAAATCGCGCAGTTCAACCTGGCGCCCCTCGTCTACATAAACACTCGTCCCACCCCCAGGCGCGTGGTTCGCATACAGCACAGGACGCCCGTATCGGCGTGCATCCTGCCAGGACTTCGAGCCGAACTCATCCAGGCTATGTGGAGGCGTCAAACTGGGGACCGAAAGAAAGCTGCATTGCGCCAGCGACGTCGCGACGAGCAATCGATGCGATTCGCTCTCTCGCTCGAGGAAATCCCGGCACACGAGGATCCCCATCGGCCCATGAATTCCCTCGGGTGTCGGAATCGTCGGCCAGGCTTCCCCCGAGCGAAGGTCGATACGCAATTCCTCTTCCACGGGATGAATCTTGGCCACGAGCCCCAAGATTGAGCCCTCATACAAAACCGGACAGACTGCATTACGGAGCTCAGGAGCCATGGTCGCGCCAAGCTTCTCGTAGATCCCTGAACGAAGGGCATCCCTGTCCACGAAGTGCGTACCGGCGACGACAACCATATCTCCGGCTCGATCCGCCACACGGCTGAGGAGCGCAACAGGGATGCTGTACTCGGGAAAGACGACAATCCGGGCGCCCCACGCGCGACACTGCTCCAGGATGACGTCCAACCGTCGACCAAGCTGAGCGAGATACGCATCCCGGGTACGATGTTCGAGTTCGAGAAAGGCCTCCTTGACGGCTCGCGGCGGCACGCTTCGGCCATCGGGAAGCAAGGAGCTGCGGTCTCGATGCAAACCGAAGAGCGGATCCGAGAGCGCCTTGGAGACCGCCGGATGGTACGCAAGCTGGACAACCGCGACCCGCACCGACTGCGGTCCCGGGACGGCTTGGTTGGTTACCTTGCGATCAAGATCTCTTGACATGCGGAGAAAATTTCCGGCCGGCCCCAATAAGGGGGCCGAGGGGGATGCTACCCCGCACAGAACAGCCTGGCGAGCGGTTCCCCCGACCGAGTACCCGCCACATCCCACACGCTCTTCATCCGCACGCAGTGCACCGAGCAGCCCGCCACGCGGTCTTCATCCGCACGCAGTGCACCGGACGACCCGCCGCACAATCTTTACACCGCGCCATGCTGTCCCGCTCCCTGCCCCCCCGATCTTTACCCGGACGAGGTGCGACGCACGCTCCGCCCGCCGATCCTCAACCGCGCGCCCCCCTCCGGCACGTCGAGCTCCACGCCGCGCAGTCGAAGATCATCTGCGGGCTGCCCCGGCAAGCGGCACACAGCCGAACGTCGCATACCGGCGCGCGCGGTGTGCCAGTTTCAGTTTGAAGATCGCCCCGCCAAGCCTCTCCGCGCAGCTTCAGTCGCCCGCAGGCACCTCGATCCCCGCGAGCCAGCCCTTCGCGAACGCGTCGTACGTACCCGCGAGGATCGCCTCCCGCGCTTCCCGCACGAGCGTGCCGTAGAGGTGCAGGTTGTGCTCGGTGATCAGCCGGAGCACCAGGATCTCGCCTGCCATGAAGAGGTGGCGGAGGTACGCGCGTGAGTACCCTTCGGCGCAGGTCGGGCAAGAGCACGAGGGGTCGAGCGGCGAGGGATCGGTCTTGTAACGCGCCTGCTTGATCACGACCTTGCCGGTGCGCGTGAGGGCCTGGCCGTTCCGCGCGTTGCGCGTGGGCAGGACGCAGTCGAACATGTCGATGCCCGCGCCGATCGCTCGTACGAGATCGTAAGGCGTGCCCACGCCCATCAGGTACCGCGGCCGCTCGGGATCAAGCGTGGGCGCGACCTCGAGGAGCACCTCGTGCATGCGCGCGATCGGCTCGCCGACCGAGAAGCCGCCGAGCGCGAGGCCGTCGAAAGGCATCGCCGCGAGCTCTTCGGCGTGCGCGCGTCGAAGCGCCGGATCCGTGCCGCCCTGCACGATGCCGAAGAGCGCTTGATCCTCACGTTTGCTCGCGAGGCACCGCCTTGCCCACCGCGTCGTCCTCGCGCACGCCGCCTCGAAATCGGCGCGTGACGCGTCGCCGGGCGGGCAGATGTCGAGCTGCATGGCGATGTCGGCCCCGATCTGCCCCTGCACCTGCATCGCCACCTCGGGCGAGAGGGCGCGCTTCGAGCCGTCGAGGTGCGAACGAAAGACGAAGCCGTCCTCGGTCGTCTGCCGCCGATCGGCGAGCGAAAATGCCTGGAAACCGCCCGAATCCGTGAGCATCGCGTGAGGCCACTTCGAGAAGCGGTGCAGGCCCCCGAGCTCCGCGATGACCTCCGGACCGGGCCTGAGCCAGAGATGGTACGTGTTGCCGAGGACGATACGCGCGCCCGTGGCCGCGACCTCGGCGGGGCTCAAGGTCTTCACGCTGCCCTGCGTGCCGACGGGCATGAACGTCGGCGTGGGGACCTCGCCATGCGGCGTCGTCAAGAGCCCCGCACGCGCCGCGCCGCTCGTGGCGAGGGTCCGGAAGGCATACCCGGGCGTGCTCGGCCCGCTCATCGGCGTCTCCTCAGAAGCATCGCGTCTCCGTACGAGTAAAACCGATATTTGTCCTCGATCGCGGCGCGATAACTCTCGAGGATGCGGGGCAAGCCCGCGAAGGCGGCGACGAGCGCGAGGAGCGTCGACTCCGGCAAATGAAAGTTCGTCAGCAGCCGATCGACGACGCGGAAGCGGTAGCCGGGCTGGATCAAGAGTCGGGTCTCGCCTTCGCTGGGTAGGACGTGGCCCTCGCGTTCGGGGTCCGCGGCGCTCTCGAGGGCACGCACGCTGGTCGTACCGATCGCCACGATCTCGGCCCCGCGCTTTCGCGCACGCGTGATGGCGTCCGCTGTCTCGGGCGGCACGCGGTAGACCTCCGCGTGCATGGGGTGATCATCGAGATCGTCCGCTGTCACCGACTGGAACGTGCCGAGCCCGACGTGCAGGGTGACACGCGCGATCTCCATGCTCCGCGCGCGCAAGCGTTCGATCAGCGGCTCGGTGAGATGCAGGCCCGCGGTCGGCGCGGCGATGGCGCCGGGCTCACGCGCGTAGACGGTCTGATAACGCGCTCGATCCGCGGTGCCGTCTTCGCGACGGATGTAGGGCGGGAGCGGGACGTGGCCGGCGGCTTCGACGGCATCGTGGACGGAGAGGCCGGCGGGGGAAAAAAGGACGACATCAAAAAGGCCTTCCGGGTCGCGGCCTTCGATGCGGGCGACGAGGGGGACGGGGCCGTCGATGGTGATTTCGGTGCCTTCGCGGAGGGGCTTCGAGGCGCGGCCGAGGGCGCGCCATCGCTCGGCGGGGAGGCGCTCGCCGCGATCGACGTGGGTCTCCGAGACCTTGCGGACGAGGAAGATCTCGACCTTGCCGCCGCTCGACGCCTTGCGGCCGAAGAGGCGCGCGGGGACGACGCGGGTGTCGTTGACGATGACGAGCGTGCCTTCGGGCAAGCGCTCGGGGAGATCACGGATGAAGGCGTGTTCGAGGCGGCCCGGCTCTTCGTCGACGACGAGCAGGCGCGCGCTTTCACGGTCCGCAGACGGGTGCGCGGCGATGAGCTCGGGTGGCAGTTCGTAGGAGAGAAGGTCGCGGCGCACGCGCCGTTGCTAGCACGCGGCCGTCAACATTTGGGGCTTCGGATCGCCTTCGGCGTCCTGCGCCCCAAGCCCCTTGGCTACGGCCGGCGTCTTGGCGTGGAGGAGGCTGCTGAGCTCGGAAAGCGCGTACGGCTTGGGAACGAAGCCTGCGGCGCCGCAGTCGGCGCGCTCCATCTGCCGCGCCGAGAGGTGGTAGGCGCTCGCCAGGTAGACGCGCACGTTCGGGAACATGCGGCGGATCTGACGCGTGAGGTCCAGACCACTCATGCCTGGAAGCATCAGGTCGACCATCGCCACGTCGACCCGCGTCGAAGCGAGCACGCGGAGCGCCTCTTCCCCCGAGGCCGCGCAAACGACCTCGAACCCCTCCAGCCGGAGCCCGATGGAGAGCGTCTTGCGTTGATTCTCCTCGTCGTCGACGATCAACACGCGGGGCATGGGAAGGACCTCTCGAACGACACCGATACGAAAGCGACCGGGTTCGTCTTGCCCGTTTTACCAAGCAACCCGCGTTCCATCGGTGGATCCCGGGGCAAACCGCCGGTGTTCGACGCCGCAACGCATCATCAGAGGCGGATCGGTTTTGCCTCGAACATTGCAGGCTGGAACGATTCTACGCGCCACACATTGCAAATGTGAAAGGTCCCGGGGGCCTGTCTCGAGCATGGACACCGTGGGTCGGACCCCCCTAGCATCACGCGCGCTCCCCCGGGAGCATGCATCGGGCCACGGACGGGCCCGTACAGGAGCACCCCCATGATCGGATACTCGACGCTCGGGACCAATGACCTTGATCGTTCTGCCAAGTTCTACGACGCGCTGCTCGCGTTGCTGGACGCGAAGCGGTTCATGGAAATGGAGCGCTTCGTCATGTGGGGCACGGCCGTCGACCAGCCCATGCTGTGTTCGATCAAGCCCCTCGACGGCAAGGCGGCGACGGTCGGCAACGGCAACATGACCGCGATCCGGGCGACCTCACGCGAGATGGTCGATGCCCTCTACAACAAGGCGCTGGAGCTCGGCGGCACGGACGAGGGCCCTCCGGGGCAACGCATGCCGGGCTTTTACGCGGCGTACTTTCGCGACCTCGACGGGAACAAGCTGAACGCGTTTTTCATGGGCTGAGACCCCGCCTGACCCCTGGCTTTTCAGCACAGCAGAGGCCGCACAGCAGAGGGGCCAGGGGGAAGAGTCGTGATCACACCGGGGGGTACGTGATCGCCAGGCGGGTCATCTTGCGCCAGAGCGTGGTCGCGCTGATCCCGAGGACGTCGGCGGCGCGCTCGCGGCTGCCGTCACACTCGCGCAGGGCCGTCTCGATGGCCTGGCGCTCGGCGGAGTCGACCACGTCGGAGAGGGCGCGCCCGCCGCTCGTCACGGCGGCCTTCTGCGAAGGTCCGGGCGGCAAACCGATGTCGTCGAGCGTGATGATACCACCGCCCGAGAGCGCGACGGCTTGCTCGACGAGGTTCTCGAGCTCGCGGATGTTGCCGGGGAACTCGTAGTTCGAGAGCGCCTCGAGCACGCCGTCGCCGACGCGCGCCTTCGCGCTCATCTTGCGGTTGTACTTGCCGAGGAAAAACTCGAAGAGGACCGGGATGTCCTCGCGACGCTCGCGCAAGGGCGGCAGGATGAAACGCGCGACGTTGAGGCGGTAGTAGAGGTCCTGCCGGAAACGACGCTCGGCGACGGACGTCATCAGATCCTGGTTCGTCGCGGCGATGATCCGCACGTCGACGCGGATGGGCTTGTTCTCGCCGACGCGGCGGATCTCGTTCTCCTGGATCGCGCGGAGGAGCTTCGCCTGGAAGGTGAGGGGCGTCTCGGCGATCTCGTCGAAGAAAAACGTGCCGCCGTCGGCCTCTTCGAAGAGGCCCTTGCGCGCCGCGACCGCGCCCGTGAAGGAGCCTCGCGCGTGGCCGAAGAGCTCACTCTCGAGGAGCGTCTCGCTGATCGCGGCGCAGTTGACGGGGACGAAGGGGCGCTCGGCGCGCTTCGAGTTCGCATGGATCGCCTTGGCGACGAGCTCCTTGCCCGTGCCGCTTTCGCCCGTGATGAGCACCGTCGCGTCCGTCGGCGCGACACGCACGATGCGCCCGAGCACCTCGCGAACCGCCTGCGAGCGGCCGATGATGTTCTCGAACTTGTAGCGCTCGCGGAACTCGGTCGCGAAGAGCGAGACCTGGCCCGTGAGCCTGCGTTGCGCGACGGCGCGCTCGACCTTCACGAGGAGCTCGTGCTCGGTGAAGGGCTTCTGGATGTAGTCGAAGGCGCCGAGGCGCATCGCTTCGACGGCGCTCTCGATCGTGCCGTAGGCCGTCATCACGATGACC
>JANMGF010000561.1:0-2874 GCA_031374535.1 Polyangium sp. (in: bacteria) | reverse complement strand
CGGGATGGCCGGCGCGGGGGGCACGGGTGGAGGCCCCGTGGGGTGCACGCCCGGCGAGACGAAGGATTGTTATGCGGGCCCTCTCTCCACGGCGAACATCGGCAATTGCAAGGTCGGCAAGCAGACCTGCGCGGACGATGGCTTGGAGTTCGGCCCCTGCGAGGGCGAGGTCTTGCCTGCGGCTGCGGAGGATTGCACGAACCTCGGGGACGAGGATTGTAATGGCACGGCAGAGGAGTCGGCGATCTGCATCTGCGACGCGCTCATGCCCGCCCCGTGTGATACGGGATTGGATGGTACCTGCGGCGCCGGCCAGGGGACGTGCAGCGCGGATGGCAAGTCGATCGAAGCGTGCATGCAGGTGATCCTGCCCGCGTTCGACGATTGCACGACTGCGGAAGACGAGGATTGCAACGGCACGGCCATCGCCACGTGCACGGGCGAGCCGGGGTCGAGCTTCACGCCGGCCGGGAAAGACACGGGCACGATGGACGACGCGATCTTCGGGGTCGCTCGCACGGCGGACGGCGGATCCATCATCGTGGGTATGGTCGACGGCACGCTCGACGGTGGCAATTTCTTCTCGGTGTCGGCGGGCTCCGCCTACGTCGCGAAGCTCTTGCCCAATGGCAAGATGCAATGGGAGAGGAAGTATCCCGCCACGGCCCACGCCGTCGCCCGCGGGGTGGCGGTCGATTCGAATGGGTACGTGCTGGTCGCGGGCGAGTTCAATGGCACCGCCGATTTCGGCAGCGGAGCCATCACCTCCCAGGACAGGGACATCTTCCTCCTCAAGCTCGACGCGCAGGGCAACCACGTCTGGGACGACCGGTATGGCACGACGAACATCCAGACGGCGCAAGACGTGGCCGTGGACAAGGACGGGAACCTCTTCGTCACGGGATACGTGAGGTCCGATGTCGTGAGTCTCGGCGGGAACGCCATCGATCCCAACATGGATGATATCTTCCTGGCGAGCTACAATCCCGACGGGAGCCACCGCTGGAGCAGGATCTTCGACAACGGCGGTGACCAGAGGGCCTGGCGTATCGACATCACGGAGAGCGGCAATCCCGTGATCATCGGCGATACGAGCGGGAGCCTGAATCTCGGCGGGGCGAGCCTCCCGGGCGGCGGGAACAACGATTGCGTGGTCGCCATGTACAACGGAGCCGATGGCCAGCACCTCTGGAGCCGGCTCTTCGGACCGGGCAACAACCAGACGGCCGGCAGCGTCGCCGTGGCGCCGAACGGGAACGTGGTGGCCTCGGGATACTTCACCCAATCCATCACGTATGGCCCGAACTCCACGACCGTGAACGCCCTGGGGACAACCGACCTGTTCGTGGTGGAGCTCAAGGGAATGGATGGCGCTTACGTGCGAAACCGGACCGCCGGCGCGTCCGGAGGGAATGCGAGGAGCCTGGGGGTCGACGTGGATGGCGCGGGGAACGTGGTGTTCGTCGGGACCTACGCCGGATCGATGGCATTCGGAGCGACGACGCTCACCGCAGGCAATGCAAACGATGCATTCGCCGTGAAGCTCGCGAGCCTCGATTGGGCGCCAATCTGGGCCAAGTCGTACGGCGTCACGGGCCAGCAGTTCGCGTGGGACGTGGCCCTCGACGGGCTGGGGAATGCCATGGCGGGCGGCGGGTTCTATAGCGAGATCATCTTCGGGGCTCCGCTCATGAACGTCACGAGCACGGGCGGCGCGGATCTCTTCGGCGTCACGCTCGCACCCTGAGTTTTCCCCGGCGCGACGGCTTGCGATCAGACCCGGGTCCGCTCGATCGGGCTTCGGGGTGATGCGCGGTCTGGGCCACGATAGCGGACGAAGAATGTCCGTGCGTCTTGTCTTTTGTCTTGCCCTCGACGAGATGGAGCAGGCGATCCTCGAAACGGCGCAGGCAACAAGCGCCGCGCCCCAGGACTTCGTGCTCCGGGCGATGAAACTCGCGGCGCAGATCCAGCAATTCGAGATCACCTCGCAGGAGGCTCTCGCCCCGCACGCGGATTTTATGGTCACCCATGGCGCCGCGAATCCGGACATGACCTCGGCCGCGATGCGCTCGATCAACGCGATGATGGGTTACGTTGAGCGCCGCATGGCCCGGAGCGACCGGGCGGCGATCTCGCTCCTCTTCGGCGTCGTGATGCGGAGGCAAGCGCTCGTGTTGCTGGGCGAGAGCCAACCCGTGCGGGATCAGGTAGCGGAGGCGAGGATCACCAAGGCGGAGGCGACCTTTCACGAGAGCGCGGAGGCGCAGGTGCTCATTTTCGAGAAGGCGCCGCCCCAGGGCGTGAAGCTCTCGCTCCCCTATCTTGCGAAGCGGTACGACGAAGTGACGGCCTTCCTTCAAATGCGCCCGCTCTGCGAATTGCCCTCGTCGTCCTGGCGCGAGGCGGGCTGTGCGGCGATGCGTCCACATTTCAAGGGCGCGGCGACGTTTCGGGCGACTACGTTCCCGGGGCTCATCCAGACCGGGCTTTCGACGATGAAGGCGCAAGGCGTGGGCTCCGGCTTGCTCGACGCAGCGGGGGCGAAGCTTGCCGCGGGGGATGTGAAGGGGGCTGCCGTTTTGCATGATGCCGCCTTGCGCGGCGCGGAGGGGACATGAAACGTTATCTTGTTTTCTGGATCGTCGCGCTCGTCCTGATGTCGTATTCCCCCGCGCGGGCGGGAACGCCGTACGATATTCACTGGGTTCGTACGGTCAGCGACCCGAAATGCGAGACGGCCGAGCTCGGGAGGAATAACGGCACCGCCTTCTTCCAGGTCAACGAGACGCCGCTGCCGAAGTACAACATTCCGGGCAGCCTGATGACGCACGCGGACGGCTCGCAGAGCGCCGTTGCGGACGCGGGGTTCGA
>JANMGF010000539.1:0-1810 GCA_031374535.1 Polyangium sp. (in: bacteria) | reverse complement strand
CAAACCCACGTCCCCGCTCCCCCGACGCCCCTTCCCCCGCCGCACCCACGCTCCACGAACGTGCGCCAGAACTCCTGTTTCAGCTTGAAACCCGTGTTCTGCCCGTGTTATACGCGTCACCTCGGACAGGGAGGTCCCATGGTGAGTAAAGTCTCCAAGATGGTCGCCGATCGTGCTGCCATTGGTCGTTCCGTGCAGGGCGCAGCCACGGTGCATGGCCCTGAGGTGGCCCCCGAGCTCGTCGCGCTCCTCTACCCCAACGGCGCCCCGGAAAACGTCACGGTCGCCGATTTCCTCGCGGCCCTGGGCGAAGCGCTCGGCCGTTATGTCGCGGCGCTCGAAGCGGCCGATCGCAACCACGCCGCCGAGCTCGCCGACGACGATGGATTCCGCAATGAGCGCGACGAGCGCATGGGCGAGTTGAAGAACGTTTATTCGTCGCTGCGTGAGGTCTCCGTTCGTAGTTATGGCTCTGCTGTCGCCGATGCTTATGGGCTCGGCAGCGCGCTCCCGGAGGATCCGCAGCTCCTCCTCGCCCTCGCAGGCAAGGCCGAGAAGCTCCTGCGCGAGCGCGCGCTGACGGAGCAGCCCAAGATCAAGAGCCTGACGCTCGATCCGGTGGCCGCAGCCGACGACCTCGCCGCCGCCACGACTGCGCTCCGCACCGCCCTCACGAACGTCGAGCGCGAAAAACGCGAGGCACAACTCACGCAAAACGCAAAAGAAGAGCTGATGGGGCGCTGGTCCACCGTGTATCCCGGCGTCGCCGACACCCTGGCCGGGCTCTTCACGCTGGCCAAGCGGCCCGCCCTCGCCGAACGCGTGAGGCCCACCGCGCGGAGGCGTGCCGGGCTGCCCGAGACGGAAGATACGGCCCCGGCCCCGCCCGGCGGCGAGGCAGCGAAAGAGTAGCGGCCGAGCGGCGAGGTCTCCTCCTGCCGCGCCTTGCATCCCTGCTTTCGTAAAACACCCCCCCGCGAAAGCCCCCCTACCTCCCACGAACCACGTCGATCGGGCCGCAGCCCCTGCGCCGCCCTTGTTTGTCACGAACATGGTCCGCGTGGGTTGCAGGCCTCCGGATCATCCCTATGATGGCTGATGCCGGCCCTTGGGCACGCGTGGAAGAAACTCCGCGGCGCCTACGACACCTGGTGCATCGCCCCTCGTGAAGGGGTCCCCGCCCCGGCAGAGAATGCCCAGGCGAACGCGTAAGATCGTTTCAGCGTGACCGTCGCGCGAGGCACGAGCGTACGTGCCACACCCGCCGACGGCAATACCCCGAGGAGCGTATTCTCGAGCGCCTAGGGGCCGAGCGCGCTTCCAACTTTAGGATTGCGAAGGGATCGATGTGCGAATGCATCCGCGCCTCTCGCATAATGAAGGAATCTCATGGTTCGATCCTTGGTGAACACGGGTTGCTCTCTTACTCTGCTATCAGCGTCGCTGCTCGCGTCCAACGCGAACGCCCAGACGACGGAGGCCGCGCCAGGATTCGCGATCAATCGATATAACCCCGCAGAGCGCGGCAGCGAGTGGTTCGTGCTCGACTCGCTCGACTTCCGCGGCCACATGCGGCCGGCGCTCGGGGTCACGGCCGATTACGCCCACATGCCCCTGGTGATTTATTCAGGGACGGGCGAAGAGCGCGTCGCCCTCATCCAGAACCAGCTCTTCCTGCACATCGGCGGATCCTTCCTGGTCGCCGAGAGGCTGCGGGTGGGCGTCAACCTGCCCGTCGCGCTCCTCAACACGGGGACCGACGGCTCCGCGGAGGGCTTCGCCGTCACGGCGCCCACCGGGGCCGCCCTGG
>JANMGF010000523.1:0-3403 GCA_031374535.1 Polyangium sp. (in: bacteria) | reverse complement strand
CGAGGGTCGTGTAAGCAGCCGCTACCCACGGGATCGTCCCCCTGCGGCTGCGGGGGCAGACGAAGAGCCCCGCGCCTCGGGCGCGCCGTTTCCGTCGACACTCGAGGGCTCCCGCTCGGACAATCCGGGCTACGCCCCCGAACCCCCGGCACGTTTCATGGCCCCCTCGCCCCTCATCTATGCCGTCGCCAACCAGAAGGGTGGCGTCGGCAAAACGACGACCTCGGTGAACCTCGCCGCGAGCCTCGCAGCCGCGGAGAAGCGAACCCTGCTCGTGGACTGCGATCCGCAGGGCAACGCCTCGAGCGGGGTCGGCGTGCGCCGCCCAGCCATCGAGCGATCGATCTACGACGTGCTCATCGGGCGCTCGACGCTGCGCGAGACGATCGTCTCGACGTCGGTGCCGCGGCTCGACGTGGTCCCTGCGACGCAGGACCTCGTGGCCGCGGAGATCGAGCTCGTGGACGCACCCGATCGCGCGACGAAACTCCGCGAAGCGCTGCGCCCGCACGTCGGCGGTTACGAGTACGTGATCCTCGACTGCCCGCCGAGCCTGGGGCTCCTGACGCTGAACGCGCTCGTCGCGGCGCACCGCGTGCTCGTGCCGCTGCAGTGCGAGTACTACGCGCTCGAGGGGCTGACGTACCTGATGGCGACGATCGACCGGGTGAAGGCGGCCTTCAATCCGGACCTCGGCGTGGAGGGGATCGTGCTCACGATGTACGACGGGAGGACCTCGCTCACGCACCAGGTCGCGGACGAAGTGAAAGGGCATTTCAAGGTCTTCGACTCGATCATCCCGCGCAACGTGAAGCTCAGCGAGGCGCCCTCGCACGGCAAACCGGTGCTGCTCTACGACATCTCGTCGAAGGGCGCGCAGGGCTACCTGAGCCTGGCGCGCGAGATCCTCGAGGTGAACCGGCCGAAGGGGAAAGCGGCGAGGCCACGGCCATGAGCGCCGCGGATCCGAAAAACGCACGTCGCGCGCTCGGTCGCGGGCTCGACGCGCTCTTGCCCGCGGCGGTGCCGGCGTCCTCGTCCGGCGCGTCGTACGGCGACAAGAGCGTGTTCCTTTGCCCGATCGAGCGGATCGGTCCGCAGCCGGGTCAGCCGCGGCAGCACTTCGACGACGAGGCGCTCGAGGAGCTCACGGCGTCGATCCGGGAGCACGGGATCCTCGAGCCGATCGTCGTGCGAAGGGCGCAGGCGGGCGCGGATCGGTACGAGATCATCGCAGGCGAGCGGCGGTGGCGCGCGGCGCAACGCGCGGGCCTCAAGGACGTGCTCGTCGTCGTGAAGGACGTCTCGCCGAAGGAGGCGTTCGAGCTCGCGCTCGTGGAAAACGTGCAGCGCGAGGATCTGAACCCGATCGAGCTGGCCGAGGCGTTCGATCGTCTGCTGCGCGAGCACGGCTACACGCAGGAGACGCTCGCGGAGCGCGTGCACAAGAACCGCTCGACGGTGTCGAACAGCCTGCGGCTCTTGAAGCTGCCGCCGCGCGTGCGGTCGATGGTGATCGGCGGGGATCTGAGCGAGGGCCACGCGCGTGCGCTCCTCGGCGCGACCGACGACAAGGCGATGGAAGAGATCGCCGACAAGGCGGTGCGCGGGCGGCTCCCGGTGCGAAAAGTGGAGGAGCTCGTCCGCACCTCGCGTGGCCCGAAGGAGGGCGCCGGGGAGAAGGGCGGCAAGGCCGAGGGGCCGGCCGCGAAGTCGCCGGGGATCAAGGATCTCGAGGCGCGGCTCATGCGTAGGCTCGGCTCGAAGGTCGAGGTTCGTGATCGGGACGGGCGCGGAGAGCTCGCCGTTTCCTACGGATCCCTCGACGAGCTCGATCGGATCCTGGCGCTCCTCGGCGCGTGAAGCCGCGGGGCTAGAGCCAGGCTTGCGGCGCTCGCACGGCCGCCGCACGATGCGGTGGTGCCGGACGTCGTGCCCGCGATCGCGATGTTCTTCGGGCTCATGGTGCTCGCGAGCTTCGTGCCGCAGCCGCTCACGCCCGCGACGCTCCTGGCCGCGAAGACGGTCGAGCCCTGGACCCTCGCGCTCGTGGCAGCCGTGGCGTCGGCCCTCGCCGCGCTCGTCGATCACAGGCTCGTGCGCGGGACATTTCAGATCCGGGCGCTCGCGGAGATCCGGAAAAAGTCGCTGTTTCAGCGCGCCGAGGCGTGGGTGAAGGTCGCTCCGTTCCTGACGACGGCGTGCTTCGCGGCGCTCCCCTTGCCCTTCATGATCGTGCGCGTGCTGATGCCGCTCTCGGGGTACCCGGCGATGCGGTACGCCGCGGCCGTCGGGCTCGGTCGAGCGCCGCGGATCTTCGTGATCGCGACGGTGGGCAAGGAGCTCGAGATCCCGACGGAGATCCTGATCGGGATGATCGCCGTGGGCGCGCTCGTCTCGCTCGCGGCCTTCTTGCGGCAACGAAGAGCCGCCAAGGCGCCTTAGTCATCGCTTGTTGATCGCCTTCAGCTCGCGGAGTTTGTCCTTCGCGGCCTTGCCGAGCGGCGTGTCCTTGCCGAACTCCACGGCCTTGCCCATCGAGAACTCTGCGCTCTGCGTCTTGCGGAGCGCGACCTGCGCGAGGCCCATGTAGTAGTACCCCGCGGCGTAGTCGGGCTTCACCTTGACGGAGGCCTCGTAGTCGGCGAGCGCGCCCGCCTCGTCGCCGAGCTCGTGCTTGCAGGTGCCGCGACGAACGAACCACTCGGGATCGTCGCCCTTGAGCTTGATGGCGCGATCGAACGCGGCCACGCAGTCGCCGAACGCCTTGCCGTAGCCGAACATGCGGCCGATGGTCACGAGCATCGCCGGATCGTCCTTCGTCTTTTCGAGGACCTTCTTCAGGTGCGGCACGGCCTTCTCGTGTTGCTTCGCGTCGGCCAGCATCGAGGCGTACTCGAAGCGCACCTCGACGGAGTCCCCCTTGGCGATGGCCATCTCGTAGGCCTTCGACGCGCCCTCGACGTCACCCTTCGCGCCCTTGGCATAACCGAGGTTTCGCAGCATGCCGGGGTCGCCGGGGGTCTTCGCGAGCGCGGCTTCGAGGTGCTTGATGGCCTCGTCCGTGCGGGGAGGGTTCGCCGAGAGGTAGATCGCCGCGAGGTTCTGCGCAGCGGCGCCGAGGCCGGGCTTGCGTTCGAGCGCGGCGAGGTAGGACTTCTCGGCGCCGGCGAGGTCGTTCTCTTTTTCGAGCACGAGGCCCATGTACGCGTGGGCCTCGGCGTTGTCGGGCGACGCCTTCAGCGCGCGTTCGAGGTGGACCTTGCCCTCCGCGTACTTCTCTTTCTCGATGTACGCGACGGCGCGCTGGAAGTCGGTCTGGGCGGCGCCCTCGTTGATGCCCTCGCTGCCCCCGAGCGGCGGATCGGCGACGAGGTCCGGGTCCTTCGGGGGCGGAGGTCCG